>NZ_SOFC01000027.1:0-51273 GCF_004402825.1 Cryobacterium sp. Hz9 | reverse complement strand
GCTCTACGACGGGGCCATCACGGCAGCGAAAGTCGGCCGCGACGCGGCTCTCGTCCGCGAAGCAAGCACCATGGCACAAGAACACGTCGACACTCACACACCCCCCCCGGGGGATACGCAACAAAGCCGATAGAGACGGTCTCTAGCGGTGGCTTGTGACTTCGTCAAATATCCGACGCTATGGATTTGCGACGAGGCGTTCGATAACGATCGTTCCGATGGCATTCCCAGCGCGCTGCTTATGACCGCCAATTCACGCGGACGAGGAATGTGTATCTCTTCTTACCCCGACCGCTCGGGACGAACGAAACCGCTCGAGCATCTTCGCGACGGCGACACTCTTGTCATCTAGAAACTCGACCGCCTCAGCCGCACCGTGAAGAACCACATCGACTTCCGAACAACACCACCTTGACGGAATCGGCTTCCGGTCCTGGACAGATCAATAGACACCACCACCCCCGCCGGGAGGTTCTTCTTCCACATCATGGCGGTTCTTCCATCTCGACGGCGCAGATTGAGAACATGTCAATATTCGTCGGGGCGAGCACAATCGTCTGGGAGATGCCGTCCGTCTGGGAACTGTCCGATCCTTAGGCTCTTTTCTTCTTGACCCCATAGGTGTCCCGGAGGTTGTCGCCGACTATCTGGCTGCGCATTTGGGCACCACAGATCATGGCGTTCTGGCGCAATATGCCCGTCGCGAGGCGACGAACCGGGAGCATTCTCGTGAGATCCAAGTCTGAGTACGATATTTTCGAAGGACAGCGGGGTGATTTTCCGTCCGAGTGTGCCCGAGACCACGGATGCTGGGACTGGAGATCAGCTGACTTGCGGAAACCCGAGGTCGATCTTACTCGTCGACGGGTCGGGCCAACGGGTGGTCACTACTTTGCTTCGAGTATAGAAACGTATGCTGTCCGGCCCATACATGTGGGTGTCGCCGAACAGTGATGACTTCCAGCCGCCGAAGGAGAACGACCCAACCGGCACCGGAATGGGTAGGTTGACTCCGACCATTCCGGCCTCAATCTCAAATTCGAATTGCCGCGCGGCACCGCCGTCACGTGTGAAAAGAGCTACTCCGTTGCCGAACTCGTTCTCGTTGGTCAACTGAACGGCCTCTTCAAAGGTGTCCACGCGGACGACTGACAGGACGGGGCCAAAGATCTCGTTGTCATACACCTTCATTCCTGGCTTCACGTGGTCGATCAGGCTGACGCCGATGAAGAAGCCGTCTGAATCAAACTGATGCTGGCGACCGTCCACCACAACGGTGGCACCTTCATTCGCTGCTCCGGCAACGTACGAGGCAACCTTGTCGCGGTGCGCGGCGGTGATCAGCGGGCCCATCTCTGAAGAAGCATCCGTCCCTGCGCCGATCGTTAGTGTGGCCATCCGCTGCTTGATGGCGTCGACGAGTTCATCAGCAATACCGCCGACGGCCACGAGCACACTGACCGCCATGCAGCGCTCGCCCGCTGAGCCGTAGGCCGCCGACACGGCTGCATCTGCAGCCATGTTGAGGTCCGCATCCGGGAGTACCACCATGTGATTCTTGGCGCCGCCCAGCGCCTGCACGCGCTTGCCATTTTCGGCGGCCCGCTTGTAGATGGACTTGGCAACAGGCGTGGATCCGACAAAGCTGATGGCTTTCACCTGTGGGTGTTCCAACAGCGCATCCACGGCTTCCTTGTCGCCTTGGACGACGTTCAGGACGCCGTCGGGCAGCCCTGCCTCGGAAAAAATCTCGGCAATGAAAATGGCCGTAGACGGGTCTTTCTCGCTGGGCTTGAGCAGAACGGTGTTGCCGCAGGCCAGCGCACTGCCGATCATCCACAGCGGCACCATGGCCGGAAAGTTGAACGGAGTAACGCAGGCAACCACGCCAACCGGCTGGCGAACCGAGTGAACATCGACGCCGGTCGACACCTGCTCTGAGTGCTCGCCCTTGAGCATGTGGGAAAGTCCGGTGGCGAACTCGATGTTCTCTAGGCCTCGGGTAATCTCGCCCTCCGCATCGGAAAGCACCTTGCCGTGTTCACTGGTGAGGATGGCCGCCATTTCCGACTTGCGCTCGGTGAGGAGCTCTCGAACCTTGAAAAAAATATTGGTGCGTTTGGCCAGACTGGTGGCCCGCCAACCCGGCAGTGCAGCACGGGCGGCCTCAATAGCTTCCTCGACCCGGGATGCTGAGGCCAGAGCGACCTCCTTGTTTTGCTCGCCGGTGGCGGGGTTGTAGACGGGGGCAAAACGCGCGGCGTCGGTGATCTTTTGACCATTGATGTAGTGCGGAATTCGCTGCATAGGAGTGCTCTCTGCGATTGCGGGACGCGGGTCAGTGGATGAGGTCACGACTGTTGTCATCAGTTGACCTGCGCCTGGGCCAGCGCCGGAACCTGTTCCGGTTCCTGGTCAAGAGCCAGGGTTCCGTCGACGAGCTTGACGATTATCGAGCAGTCTTTACCGCCCTGTTCCGCGTCAAGAACGCGCTGGAACATCTGCTGCACGTGCTCCCCAATTTCGAGTGGTGTATCCGTTGCCTGCGCGGCGGCGATAGCCAGGCCGATGTCTTTATTGGCCAACTCTGTTGTGAACGTCGGTGCAAAAGCAGTGTTAGCGGCGGAGGATGGCACGACTCCGGCAATCGGATACCACGTGCGAAGGGCCCAACTGTCACCGGAGGAAACCGAAGCGATGTCCCAGAACACTTGCTTGTCGAGGCCGAGGCGATCGGCCAGAACTGCACCTTCAGCGGCCCCCGCGAGATTGATAAATAGCATGAGATTGTTGCAGATTTTTGCGGCCTGTCCGGTGGTGGCACCGCCGGTAGGAATGATGTTGGCAGACATCGACTTGATGAACGTGCTGGCATCAGAGACGGCGCCGGGTTCCCCGCCGATCATGAACGTCAATGTTCCGGCCTGAGCCCCGCTGATCCCGCCGGAAACGGGAGCGTCAACAAAACGGAATCCAGCCTCGGCTGCTGCATCGTGCAGCTTTTGCGCAGATTCAACGTCAATGGTGGAGGAATCCACAAGAAGGGTGCCGGGACTCACCGAGGCCAGCACACCGCCTTCACCCATGTACACGGCGATGGCGTGCTCGCCCTTGGGCAGCATAGTGAAGACGACCTCGGCGCCAGAGACAGCATCCGCGATGCTGCTTGCCGGTATGAGGCCGTAGGCCGCCGCGGTCGCGAGCGCTCGCGGATTCAGGTCGAAGCCGCGCACTTCATGCCCGGCCTTCACCAAGTTTGCCGTCATCGGACCACCCATATTGCCCAGACCGATCCATCCAATTGCAGCCATTTGCAAGCTCCTTTGCTCTTTTCTGACGAAAACGCACGTCCTTTATATCCACCATCACACCGTGTTACGGTGCAATCAAGATAGAAAAATACAGAGGCCCTGTGCATTCATGCACAAATGCACTGGTGCACCCATTGATAGGAAGGCGGGCGCGTGATGGTTGATTTCAAGCGGTTTCCGAGCCCGGAGGACCTGCTCATCCTGCTCACCGTGGCGCGCCTGGGGCGATTCAATGCCGTGGCCGAGGCGTTGGAAACCACCCACACCACCATTTCCCGTCGGATCCTGGCGCTGGATAAGCGGCTGGGTGGGCGCACCCTCGAACGAACCCCGCACGGATGGGAACTCACGGAGCTGGGAAACCAGGCAGTCCGTGCAGCTGAGATCATCGAGGACAGTTTGGGCGCTCTCACCACAACGCTGGCGAATGACGCGGATCCGCTTTCCGGCCTCGTACGAATCAGCACACCCGACGGTTTCGGCGCGGCCTTTGTCGCCCCCGCCTTGATCAAGCTTCAACGAGAACATCCCAAGCTGAATGTGGAGATGATCAGCGTGACAAGAAAGATCAACCAGAACCGCTCAGGCGTTGACCTAGAGATCGTGGTGGGTCCAATCGACGCGAGTAGAGCGCAGACGATCTTTTTGACGAACTATTTCATCCGACTGTATGCCAGTCCGGAATACCTCGCGGTTAGAGGAACTCCGGAGGCTGTTGATGACATCAAAAACCACAATTTTGTGTCCTACGTTGAGTCATCTCTCCAAGTCGCCGAGCTGGGGCATCGCTCGTCACAGCTGCCCGAGCCGACCGCGAGCTTCCAATCCACCAGTATTTTCGCCCAGGTCGAAGCCGTGCGCCGCCACAGTGGCATCGGATTACTGCCGTCTTTCATGGTGTGGGGGCGGCCGGAGTTTGTCCCCGTGCTACCAGATTCCTTCCACCGAGAGCTGCCAATTAGGGCTGCCGCCCGCGCCGAGTCGCTTCGATCCATGGCAGTGAGGGCAGCAATTGTGGCCATCCGGCACGAGATCTCCGAGCGCCGGAGCGAACTGGCGGCCTGACTGGCACTGCGACCCCGCCCGGTCCGTGGGTCCACAGATGGCACAGTTGATCGCGGCCTGGGCTGTGCGGCTGAACGATCACACATGTAACGGTTCGCCCCGGTCTAAAAAATCCGCATGTGCGAGTCGACCATGATCGAAATCGAACAAGGCCTTGCCTTGACCGCGTTGTCAGAATCTCAACACTTCGATCCGCAATCGCTATGCCTGAAATAGCCGCCGAATAATGGTGCCAGCGGCTGGCGCATCCAGCCCCTCGTTGATTTCCGTCAGCGGTTCGGTGTTTGTGTGAAGCCGCTCCACCGCGAGGCTGCCCGCATGCCAATAGTCGAGGTGCAACTGGATGTCCCGAACGGGAACAGTGCGGCCGGAAATGGGCGTAGCTGACCGAGCTATCCCGGCCATCCATCGCCTGAAGCAAAATCACCGCGCTTACGAAGCCTTGAACTCAAGGGAACCCGGGCTGCGGGCAACAGTTCAGCCGCAGCCCCGGGATCGTCTACGTGACGCTTTACCTTGCGTCGGTGCTCACCTTCAGTGCCTCGGTCTTTTTTACATCGGCTGCATCGACCTCGTGAAGCGAGATTCCTCTCGTTTCTTTCATGGATACCACAGCCACAACTGTCACCGCACAGGTGATAAGCAGATAAACGGCAATCGGAACTGATGACCCGGTGCCCCTCAACAAGGCGGTGGCGATAATCGGGGCGAGCGAACCAGCCACGATCGACGTGACCTGGTAACCGAGTGAAACACCGGAATACCGCATACGGGTGGGGAACATTTCCGACATTATCGCTGGCTGCCCGGCGTACATCAGCGCATGGAACATGAGTCCGATCGTGACGGCGATCATAATGATCAGTTCATTCGCGGTTTCCATCATGGGGAAGGCAAAGAATCCCCAGGTCGCGCCCAGTACCGCGCCCGTCAGGTAGACAGGTTTACGGCCAACCGCATCCGAAAGTTTCCCGACCAACGGAATAACACAGAACTCGATTGCGTGCGCGATGAGCATCAGCAACAAGATCTTGGCTGTGTCCATCTTGACGATCACCACCAAGTACGTGATCGAGAAGGTAACGACGAGGTAATACAGCACATTTTCCGCAAATCGCAGTCCCATTGCGGTGAAGACACCGCGCGGGTAACGGCGGAGTACCTCAATGGCACCGTAGCCCGGCGTGGGAGCGGCTTCAGCCTTTAGGCGCGATTCTTCGAAGATCGGAGCATCCTGAACCTTCGTGCGAATGTAGTACCCGACAATGACGATTACCGCTGAGAGCCAAAATGCGACTCGCCAGCCCCAACTGAGGAATGCCTCCTCGGGCAGAGTCGCGGAAAGCCCCAAGAGAACGACCGTGGCCAGCAAATTCCCTCCCGGAACGGCTGACTGCGGCCAGCTGGCCCAGAACCCGCGGGATTTGTTGGGACTGTGCTCAGCGACCAGCAATACCGCGCCACCCCATTCGCCGCCGACTGCAAAGCCTTGAGCAAATCTCAGAAACACCAGAAGTGCCGGCGCCCAGTAGCCAACCTGGTCAAACGTTGGCAGACATCCCATCAGGAATGAGGATACGCCGACCAAAACAATGGCGACTTGAAGCAATCGTTTGCGTCCGAACTTGTCACCAAAGTGGCCAAAGATGATTCCGCCGATTGGACGTGCGAGAAAGCCGACGGCGTAGGTCAAAAAGGCCGCGAGGATGCCGTCAAGTTGCGAGCCGGCATTGGGGAAGAACACCCGGCCGAAGACTAGGGTCGCGAGCGAGCCGTACAGAAAAAACTCGTACCATTCGACGACGGTGCCGGCCATTGAGGCCGCCACGACCTTCTTCAGTCCTGTCGGTTTTGGTTCTGCGACGCCCTGGCTTGTGGGAACTTGCGTGCTCAATTGAGTCTCCTTTGGTGTCAGCTTTGACACTGCGTGGAATCCCGCATCATTCTAATAAATGCGACGACAAACACATCACGTGAAGCACTAAGAAGTATTACCGCGCTGTCAACGTCACACAACGTCAATTTGTGCAGAGGCCATCTGCACCAATGCACAACAGTGCCAGCTGAATTTCCAGTTGAGGCACACCACGCTGTGATGTTCATCTAGTCGTCAAGCTGCGATGCGGGGGAGTTTTTGTTTGTTGACCCACAATCCCTTTCGTTGACCTCGAATCTCCGGCCACCACGCCTACATCACCGAGCAGGCCTCGACGGTTCTCGTACACCGGGGATTAGACAACAGCCTTGGGGCGGCCCGCTTGCCCACAACCGATGAAAGTGGTGGATAGGACCACGCCCGGTACCGACCTCGAGTTCGTCGGCGTGTTCCAGACTCTCCTGCACCCAGGACTTAGTCATCGATAGCGAGGCGCTCCAACTCCCGAGCCGGGCCTGCGATGTCGCCATCGCCGACGACACCGACCGTCCGGTTCCGTGGGTATTGGCGGTGTCCACCCGATCGGCTGCAACCTCAATCGTCTGCCGGCCGGCGGACCACCCCGCGACTGCCACATAACGCCGTGTCGGTGACCAGATACACGCCTGACGTGAAAGTCTCCCTACTGAACTCAGTTATGAAATCGCTATCGACGCCCGGATCGCGGCCGTGTCAACGCTCGCCAATGCGTCAAGGAACGCGACGGCAAAACTCCCCGGACCGCCGTCACCCACCGCCGCCCGCTCGGCCGCGATCGTATACACGGCCGTCGCGGCGGCAGTGGCAACAAGACGATCGTCGCCGACCGCTAGGAGAGCCGCGGTTATGGCGCCAAGCGCGCACCCTCCACCAGTGACTTGGGTGAGGTAGGAATGGCCGTTGCTGAGGCGGATGACATCGATTCCATCGGTGACCGAATCGGTCGCCCCAGAGATCGCGACGACGCAGCCGAACCGGTCGGCAAGCTGGCCAGCGGCATCCAACGCCTGCTCCGCGGTGTCGACCGAGTCCACCCCCCGGCCGCCACGGCCCAGGCCGGTCAGGGTAATCACTTCGGAGGCATTGCCGGGGACTGCAGTGGGCGCGTATGCCAGCAGATCAGCGGCCAGCTGGGTGCGCACCGAAAGGACACCGACGGCCACCGGATCCAGTACCCACGGCGTGCCCGCACGCTGCTCCGCATGCGGAGTGCCCAGATTCACCAGCGTGGCCGAAGCGATATGGGCGAACTGGTCGGCCTCGATGGGGATGTCGGTCATCGCCGGCGCAGCCCCGATCGCCAGCAACGCGTTGGCCGTGAAGTTCGTCACCACCGCGTTGGTCAGGCGCTGCACCAAAGGTGTTCTCTCCCTCAACCGGGCCAGCAGCAAGCAGGCATCATCTGCCGTGAAACGCCTCATTCAACGTCCTCGCTCAGATTTATCAACTGGGTGTGTCGTGGAGAGGTTGCGAACCGCAGCAGGAAACCGTCCTCAGCAGGCGCATTCGGCCCGCACGCAGTCTAGAACACGGCCAAACGGCCTCCCCTTCATAGAGTGGACACCGGGCTGGTCACCCTTCGGTCGTTGCTGAAGTTTTTAAATTCCTTACCGTCTGGATCAACAACTCAGCAGCATAAGAGGACCACTCCGCGACGAAACCAGCCAGCTAGACGCTCACTGGCCTCATTCGCCTTGACAAATTCCGCGACCATGATTGGCTCGTACCACGCGATAATTTCCGGCAGACCACCCGATTGTGAAAGGAGGTGGCTCGTGAGCCACCACGCCGTTATCAACCCCGCCACAGGCGAGACCATCAAGACTTACCCCCAGATTTCGGAAAATGAACTCGAGCAGGTCATCGCAACGGCGGATAAGGCCCACGTTGGCTGGTCACGGAACTCTTCAACCGACGAGCGGGCCGCACTCCTGCGCAAGGTCGGCGATTTGCATGAGGAGCGCCGCGCCGAGCTGGCGTCCATGATCGTGCGCGAGATGGGCAAGCCCGTCGATCAAGCGCTCGGCGAGGTCGACTACGCCGCCGACATCTACCGGTACTACGCCGACAACGCGCAGGAATTTCTGAAGGACGAACCAATCACCCTGCTCAGCGGCGAGGGTTCCGCGTTTATGCGCCCCAAATCGCTCGGTGTGCTGATCGGTGTCATGCCGTGGAATTTTCCGTACTATCAGGTTGCGCGCTTCGCCGCACCGAACCTCATGACGGGCAACACGATCATCCTCAAGCATGCGTCGCAGTGCCCGGAGTCGTCCGCGGCGATTGAGCAAATCTTTCATGACGCAGGCTTTCCGGCTGGCGCCTATACCAATGTGTACGCGGACAGCGAGCAGGTCGCCACGATCATCGCCGACCCGCGGGTGCAGGGCGTCTCCCTCACCGGTTCGGAGGGCGCCGGCGCGGCCGTTGCCGAGGTGGCCGGTCGTCACCTCAAGAAGGTCGTGCTGGAGCTGGGCGGATCAGACCCGTTCATTCTGCTGAGCACCGACGACATGGCCGCCGCAGTGGATGCCGCCGTTGCCGGTCGCCTCCGCAATGGCGGGCAGGCCTGCGACGCCGCCAAGCGATTTATCGTGATCGATGAACTTTACGATGAGTTCACGGAGAAGTTCACCGCCGCCATCCTGGCGTGCTCTCCCAGCGACCCGACCGTCCCCGGGGCAGACTACGGACCCCTCTCGTCCCTCGACGCGGCCGATCATCTCGCGGAGCAGGTCGAGCGCGCAGTCGCACAGGGAGCGACCCTGGCGAGCACTGGCAAACGGTCTGGTAACTTCTATCCGTCTGGCGTGCTCACCGATGTCTCGCGAGATAACGACACATACCACGAGGAGTTCTTCGGACCCATAGCATTCGTCTACCGGGCAAGCTCCGAGGATGACGCCATCGCCCTCGCAAATGACACCCCGTTCGGACTCAGCTCCTACCTGTTCACGACCGATTCCGAGCAGGCACTGCGCGTTGCCGACCGCATCGATGCGGGCATGGTCTACGTCAACCTCGTCGACGCCGGCAGCGCGGAGCTACCGTTCGGCGGAGTGAAAAGAAGCGGCTTCGGGCGCGAACTCGGACGCTACGGTGCCAGCGAATTCGTGAACAAGAAACTCATCCGCATCGGCTGACCCATCGCTGCAGTTCAGGAAAAGCGACTCGATCGTCCACCCTCCTTCGCCTCGCTGTGGATCTTCACCACCTGCGCCGGATGCAGCAGCAGATTGCGCGCTTCACAAACGCATAACCGGGATCCACGCCACGCGTGACCGTGCTGGTCGCTAAACCGTCGCTGCACGCTCCTGTGCGCGCAGGTCCTTCCGCAGGATCTTGCCGGATGCCGACTTGGGAATCCGCTCGATGAACTCCACTGCCCGCACCTTCTTGTGCGGGGCGACCCGCTCGGTGACGAACATCATGACCTCGTCGGCGGTGAGAGCCGACTCGGCCACGATCACGACGAAGGCCTTGGGAATCTCTTGGCCGTCGGCATCCGCTACCCCGATCACGGCCGCATCCGCGATCTGCGGGTGGGTGAGCAGCAGCGCTTCGAGTTCGGAGGGCGCGATCTGATACCCCTTGTATTTGATCAGCTCTTTGCTGCGGTCGACGATGGTCACCTCGCCGAGTGCACTGACCGTGGCGATGTCGCCGGTGTGCAGAAAACCGTCGGCGTCGATGGTCTCGCGCGTGGCCTGATCGTTGTTCAGGTAGCCGAGCATCACGTTCGGCCCGCGTACGAGTAGCTCGCCGGGCTCGCTCACTCCGCTTTTTGGAACCTCGATCTCCGCGCCGGTTTCGGTCGAGACAAGCCTGCAGTCCATGTTCGGCACGGTCACCCCGACGGAGGCGCGTGACAGATGCAGGGCGTCGATGGGAATCAAATGGCTGACCGGGCTGACCTCGGTCATGCCGTAACCCTGCAGAATACGACAGTTCAGCCGGGTGGACACGGCGGCGGCGAGGGCCCCGTCGAGTGGGGCTGCTCCCGAGAGAATCGTGTGCACGCTCGACAGGTCGTAGCTTTCGACGAGCGGATGCTTCGCCACGGCCACCGCGATCGGCGGCGCGATAAAGACGTAGCTGCAGCGGTGATCCTGGATCATGCGCAGAAACTCGACGAAGTCGAACCGGGCCATGGTGACGAGGGCGGCCCGCTGTTTGAACGCGAGGTTCAGCAGAACCGTCATTCCGTAGATGTGATAGAACGGCAGCAGCGCGAGCACCTTGTCCTCGGGCACGACCCCGATCAGGTCACGGGCCTGCTGTACGTTCGCGACCAGATTGCGGTGGCTGAGCATGACGCCCTTCGGCGCCGCCGTCGTGCCCGAGGAGTACGGCAGAACCGCCACGTGCGTGGCCGGGTCGATGGTCACAATGGGCGCTGCGGCATCCGCTTGGAGCAGATCCGCGAGCGACGGATGCCCCGGCTCACCGTCGATCACCACGATGCACTCGTTCGGGATGCCGGCCGCGTCTGCGGCCGCGCGGGCACCGGGCAGCAGCGGTGAGATGGTCACGAGCCAGGTCGCGCCGGAGTCGTCGAGCTGGCGTTGAATGTCGTCGGGAGTGTAGAGCGAATTGAGGGTCGTGACTGTCGCTCCCGCGCGCAGGATGCCGTGGAAGACGGCGGTGAACTCCGGCGTGTTCGGGCAGAGCAATCCGATGACGGTGCCGGGGCCGACGCCTTTCTCGGCGAGGGCGCCGGCCACTCGGGTGATCTGATCGACCAGGGTGCGATAGCTCAGCGTGGCACCGCTGAACCCGTCGATGACGGCGGTGCGATCGAGTTCGCTCTCGCTGAGGTCGCCGAACAGGTAGTCGAAAATGCTCAGGTCGGGAATCTCAACGAGAGCATAGGGGCTCGTGAACACGGGGATCTCCTTTGATCGGGTGTGGCCTGCATACGCTACCGCCCGGTGCTGGCGTGAAACTGTGCATGTGGCCACAGTCGTTACCGCGCGTTCACCTACCGGTTACCCGCGACGCCATCGTTGTTGGCGTGGCCTGTCTAGCATAGCTACCCGTAACGCCCTCGACGCAGGAAGGTCTCTCGTGGCAATCACCAACTCACTCGACGAGGTGCGGCCGGTACCGGAGCGGGAATGGGAAGGTACGGGAATCGGCGCATCTGCCGCCCTGGCACAGGGTCGTGAGGTTGTCTTGCCGCGCGCCGCCGAGGCCATGGTTTGGTCGGGGATCGGCCTGCCATTGGAGTGCGTGGCGGTACCGGGCGTGCTGCTGCGGCCGGGCGACGTGCTTGTTGAAGTCGAATTTGCCACGGTCTGTGGCTCCGACGTGCACACGGCGCTGGGTCACCGCGCGGCCGCGAAACCGCTCGTGCTGGGGCATGAGCAGGTCGGGCGCGTCGTCGCCGTGGGGGAGCAGTCCTATGCCGTGAATGGAATGCCGCTGCGGGTGGGGCAGCGGGTGGTCTGGTCGGTGGCCGTGAGCTGCGGAACCTGCCCACGCTGCCGCCGTGGCCTGCCCCAGAAGTGCCTCGAGCTGGCTAGATATGGCCACGAACGGATGCAACGTGGCTGGGAACTCAGCGGCGGTTTCGCCACCCACGTGCAGGTGCGCGCGGGAACGGCGGTCGTGGTCGTGGACGAGCAGGTTCCGGCAACGGTACTCGCACCGGCCTCGTGCGCGACCGCGACGGTCGTCGCCGCGCTCGGGGCGGCCTCCGCTCTCGTGCCGCTGGCCGGAGCCACCGTGTTGGTGACCGGCGCGGGAATGCTCGGCGTCACTGCCTGCGCGATGGCCACGGACGCCGGCGCCGTCGTGGTCGTCAGCGACCCGGACGCTGCCCGCCGGCAGCTCGCGCTCGTGTTCGGAGCCGTCGCCGTCGTTGACCCGAGCGCACCGTGCGAGTCATCGACCGACGTCGTGAGCGTTCTCACCGGCCTGGCGCAAGCCGGTGTGGCCGAGCCGACGATTGCGCTCGAGCTGAGCGGTGACAGGTCCGCCGTGCAGACTGCCGTCGACCTGATCGGTATCGGCGGCGTGGTCGTGCTCGTCGGCAGCGTCTCGCCCGGGGCGCCCGTGAAGCTGGACCCGGAATCGATCGTGCGTCGCCTGGTCACCGTGCGCGGCGTGCACAACTACACACCGGGCGACCTGGAGCAGGCGGTGGCCTATCTCAGCGGGGCCTGGCATCGGCATCCGTTTTCAGCGCTCGTCGGCGCGACCTTTCCCCTCGAGAAAGCGGATGCCGCCCTCGCCACGGCCGCCTCCGCCCGCCACCCCCGCGTGGGAATCACGCCGCAGCCTCCCGCCACCCTCGGCTGAGTCGCCCCGGTCGTCCGGGGATCGGGTGCTCGATGGTGACCGCGCCAGTTGTGGGTGACCGCGCCAGCTATTGCTGGCGCGGTCACCCAGAACTGGCGCGGTGACACAACAATCGGGCTAGCTGACGCCGCCGGGCGGGCCGATCGTGAGCAGCATGGCCATGATCGCCACGAGTGCGACGCCCATGATCCCGGCGAGCAGCAGCGGGCGAGCCAGCATCCAGCGAAGCAGGGCGCTGACCCGGGTGTGATCGCGGGGGTCACTCGTGCGCGTGTGGCGCCAGCCACCGTCGAGCGCCCCGCGGCGTTCGAGGGCCCGGTCGAACGGAATCGTCGCGAACGGAATGATCGCCGTGAGGCAGGCAACGGCGATCAGCCGCACTGTCCAGTGCTGGTTGACACCGACGAAGACGGCCGTCATGCCGTAGGCGATGAAGACAAGACCATGCAGGAAACCGCCGATCTGCACGCCCCACTCACCGGCCTGCACGACGTATTTCAGCAGCATGCCGATGATCAGCAGCGACCAGGTGATCGCCTCGGCAATAGACACGAAGCGGTACAACGAGCGGGGAGACACGGGAACACTCCAGAAGTCGGCAGAGGGGGTGGGCGCGAACTACGCCCGAGGAAGAGTCTGGGGTGGTAGACCATTCACGGCCTGGGCCGGGTGTTGGTCAAGGCCAGCCGCACGAATCGATCGCGGCTGCTGTACAACCTTGGCCAGCACCGGGGAGAACAGCACCACGAGCAGGCCAGCCGCCGGAACGATGAGCAAGCCCAATCGGAGGGAAGAGGCATCTGCTATCGCACCGACGAGCGGCGGCGACAAAAGAAACCCCACCCGCAGGAGCCAACTCACGATCGTGAGGCCCGTGCCGGGCTTGAACCCGGGGAGTTCATTGGCGGCATGCATCGCCGCCGGGATGAGCGTTGCCACACCAAGGCCGGCCAGGCCTAATCCGATCACCGTTCCGACGATCGTCGGGAAGATCAAGGCAACGCCCATTCCGACAAAGACGATCACGCCACCGGTGCGTGCCACTGCGCGCTGGCCGAAACGGTCCACCAGTCGGTCGCCGAAAATCCGCCCGACAAACTGCATTCCTTGCAGGGCGATGAAGCCGACTCCAGCGACGAATGCCGACGCGCCGAGGGAGTCTGACAGGTAGATCGCTGACCAGGAGCTTCCCGCATCTTCCACGACAGCGCCCGATGCCGCGATCAAGACCAGAGCGGCGAGGACCGCGTATTTGGCCAAGGATCCCCGCGTGAGCCCGGCTGCTCTCGGTCGGTTGCTCTCCGGAGCCAGAAACGGAGTGACCTCGGAAGGCTCTGGACCGTCCAGGAGCAACCGGTACGCAACGGCAGCCATGAGACTGAACAGAACGGCGGAGGCGGTGAGGTGAGTGGACAGCGGGATGGCCAGTTGCGCCGCCAATGCGCCGAGAATACCCCCGCACACCGCTCCGACGCTCCACACCGCGTGGAAGGAGTTCAGGATCGACCGTTGGTAGAGTCGCTGCACTCGTAAACCGTGCGAGTTCTGCGCGACGTCGGTGATCGAATCCATCGCTCCGGCGAGAAAGAGGCTGGCGGCCAGGGCGACCCAGACAGGGGCAACTCCGGCGAGAAGTATTCCGATGGCCGTCAGTGCGGTGGCCACGATCGCCACTCGGGACGAGCGGAAGCGGCGAACCAGTACTCCGGCCGTCAACCCCGCGATGAGCGCCCCCAAAGGGAACGCGGCGACAGCGAAGCCAAACGCCGCGTTTGTCAGATCGAGGTCGGCTTTGATCCCGGGGTACCGCGGCAAGAGATTGGCGCAGAGAGCCCCATTCGTGAAGAACAGCAGCCCCACGCCGGCGCGAGCCCGACGCACACGGGTGGGGGGTTGCAGGGAGGGACCTGGCATGAATTAGCGCGCGACGAGCGCTTGGGCGATCACCGAGGTGAAGAAGGTGAGGCCGTCGACACCGCTCGCCATGGCGTTGTCGGTGTCGGGGCCGAACCCGGCCTCGACGGCGTGCTCGGGGTGCGGCATGAGGCCGACGACATTGCCGCGGGCGTTGGTCACGCCGGCGATGTCGTTCAGCGACCCGTTCGGGTTGCCGCCAATGTAGCGGGCCACGATGCGGCCCTCGCCCTCGAGTGCCTTGAGGGTCTCAACGGAGGCCATGAACGAGCCCTCGCCGTTCTTGAGTGGAATGACGATCTCGGAGTTGGCGGCGAACCCGGTGGTCCAGTCGCTCGCGTTGTTCTCGATGCGCAGGCCCTGGTCGCGGCAGATGAAGCGGCCCTTGTCGTTTCGAATGAGCCCGCCGTCAAGCAGGTGCGCCTCGGTGAGCATCTGGAATCCGTTGCAGATCCCGAGCACGGGCATGCCCTTGTTCGCGGCGTCGATGACCTCGGTCATGATCGGCGAGAGGCTCGCAATGGCGCCGGCCCGCAGGTAGTCGCCGTAGCTGAACCCGCCCGGCAGCACGAGGGCATCGACACCATGCAGGTCGTGGTCGCCGTGCCAGAGGGCCACGGCATCGGCGCCGGCCAGGCGAATCGCGCGCGCAGCGTCGCGATCATCGAGCGAGCCGGGAAAGGTCACGACGCCGATGCGCATCAGGCGACCGCTGACGAGGGAGCGTCCTGCACGTGGATTCCGACGACATCTTCAATCACGGAGTTGGACAGCACCGTGTCGGCGAGCTCACGCACGGCGGCGAGGGTGGCGGCATCCGCAACGCCTTCGATGGAAATCTCGAAACGCTTTCCGACGCGCACGCCGCTGACGTTGGCCAGCGCTGACTGGATCTGACCGAGGCGACCGAGGGCGCCGGCGACGGCCTTGCCCTGAGGGTCTAGTAACTCGGCCTTGGGCATTACTTCGACGACGATCGTTGGCACAGGGCACTCCGCATACAGTCTGGGGCTTATAGTCGTGGCAAATCCCTGCAATTCTACAGGCCGGGCTCGACCGGACCGGCCCTCTTTACTGAGTGACCCCGCTCTGGCCGAGCAGAATGCCGCGCAACACGTCGCGCACGGCGGCGACACCATCGTAGGTTTCGACGAAACTCGTGCTGAGCGGGGCGAGGCCAAGCCGCAGTCCGTTCGGAGCCCGAAAGTCGGGAATCACGTCGTTGTCCCACAGAATCTTGGTCACTTGACGCATCAGCGGATGGTTGATCGTCACGTGGCCGCCGCGATGTGTCTGCTCCCGCGGCGAAGCTACCGTGACGCCCATCGGCGCGAGCCACTCATCGACCAGGGTGATCGCGAACTCGGTCAGCGCCACCGACTTGGCCCGAACCGACCCGATCGTGGCTTCGTCGAGCATGGCGATGGTGTCTTGCATGGCCAGCATGCCCACGACGGCGGGCGTGCCGCTCATGAATCGACGGATGCCGGTGGCTGGCAGATACCCCGGCCCCATCTCGAAGATGGCTTGGGCTCCCATCCAGCCCTGGATCGGCTGAGTCAGCACGTCGTGCAGGTCGCTCTTGACGTAGCCGAACGCTGGCGCACCCGGGCCGCCGCTCAAATACTTGTAGGAACAGCCCACCGCGAGGTCGACGTCGCAGTTATCGAGCTCGATCGGAACCGACCCGACCGAGTGACTCAAGTCCCAGAGCACGAGGGCGTCGTGCTCATGGGCGATGGCGGTGATGGTCTTCATATCGGCGAGATAACCGGAGCGGTAGGCCACGTGGCTGAGAAGCACGAGGGAGGTCTGCGGACCGACCACGTGGCGCACCTGTTCCGCGGTGACGCCGCCTTCGGTGTTGGAGTCGATCCAGCGCAGGGTGAGGCCGCGCTCTCGCGCTATGCCCTCGAGAATGTACCGGTCGGTGGGAAAATTGTCGCTGTCGAGCACGATTTCGGTGCGGTGCGGGCGAGAATCCACGGCGGCGCGGGCCAGTTTGTAGAGCAGCACGGTGGTGGAGTCGCCGACGAAAACCTGCCCGGGAGCAGCGCCGAGGCAGGCGCGGCCGAGGTCGTCGCCGATCTGCAGGGGGAGCTCCATCCACTGCTCGTCCCAGCCGCGGATAAGCCGGGTACCCCAGTCCTGCTGCAGAAAGTCGGCGATGTGTTCGGCGCTCGCCCGCAGCGGGCGGCCGAGGGAGTTGCCGTCGAGGTAGGAGCGGGGGTTGGCCGTCTCGGGGTCGGCGTCGGTGCCCAGAAACCGGGCGCGGTAGTGTGCCAAACCGTCGATGCGATCCATCCGTCGCGCGAAGGCCAGGTGGGCGCCGTGGCCGGTCGAGGCCGTCGAGCCGGAAGCGCTGGTGAAACTGGGAGTCATGCGAGAACCTCGCGTTCGGGACGGGTGAGGGCGCGTTCGTGTGCCCGGCCGACGGCGGCCAGCGCCTCGACGGCGAGGACTGGCCCGGCGGCCGAGTTGAGGGTGACCTTCAGAACGGATGCCCCGGCCCGGCGTTGCCGATCAACCGCGGTAACGGCCTCCGCTGCGGTTGTCACCTCGCAGCTCCAGCCGGGTGCTGCCCAGCGGGCACGGCTGGGGTAACCTCCGGGAGCGGTAATGAACTGATGCGCGTATGCCAGATCGGGCATAGACGCGCGAGGGCCGTCGGGCAGCCAGCCGCCGAGGTCGAGCACCCGGGCGATGCCGCCGCCGGGCAGGTGAGTTGGGTCGATCAGCGCCAGGTGCACCTGCGCATCGAGAAAGCCGGCCAGCACGGTTCCTCGACCAACCAAAAAATGGATGGTCACGCGCCGATCTCCATGCGCACCGCGAACAGCTCCGGAAAAAAGGTGAGCTCGAGGGCCTTCTGCAGAAAGGCCGCACCATTGGAGCCTCCGGTGCCGTGCTTCATCCCGATGATGCGCTGCACGGTTTTAAGATGGCGAAAGCGCCAGAGTTGAAAATTGTCTTCGAGGTCGACGAGCTCTTCACAGGCCTCATAGGCGGCCCAGTGCCCGCTGGCGTTCTCGTATATTCCGCGGAAGGTGCGCACAAGTTCGGGGTGGAATGTCCAGGCCTCGGTCACGTCGCGCTCGAGCACATCGGCAGGGATGTGGAAGCCGGCCCGGTGCAGGTAGTGCAGGAACTCGTCGTAGAGGCTGGGTGCTTCGAGCGTGGCGGTCAGCAGCGCGTGGGCCGGGGCATCCGCTTCGAAAACCGTGAGCATGCGGCGATTCTTGTTGCCGAGAGTGAACTCGACCGCGCGGTACTGGTAGGACTGAAAGCCGCTGGAGTTGCCGAGAAACTTGCGAAACTGGGCGTATTCGGTGGGGGTGAGGGTCGCGAGTACCGACCACTGCTCGGTGAGGGTGCGTTGAATGTGCTTGACCCGGGCGATGCCCTTGAGGGCGGGCGCGAGCCGGTCCTGGCGCAGCGCCTCGATGGCCGCTTGCAACTCGTGCAGCACGAGCTTGAGCCAGAGCTCGGTGGTCTGGTGTTGAATGATGAAGAGCAGTTCATCGTGGTGTTCCGGAACGCTGACCGGCTTCTGGGCATCGAGCAGCGTCGGCAGGTCGAGGTAGGAGCCGTAGCTCATCTTCTCTCGAAAATCGGTGACGATCTCGGGGTCGAACTCGCGGGTGTTGTTCTTGAGGGTCATCGGGTTCCGTTCGGCTTGTTCAAATTGTGCGCAGGTTGCGGCGGTGGGCGCAACACCGGGGCGAACCGTTCAGGTCAAAGTTCTAGACTGAGTCGCATGACCTCGCCGACCCGAAAGCCCCAGGATGGCGTGCCAGCCTCGTCTGCACCCGAGAGGTCCCTGCCGCCATCCCGCCGCCGAGACGCCCGGCTGAACCGCGACCGTCTCATCGTCTCGGCTCGCGCCCTGTTGGCGCAGAACGGAGTCGACGCCTCACTCGAGGCGATCGCACGTCAGGCCGAGGTCGGTGTGGCCACGCTGTACCGCAACTTTCCGACCCGGGATGATCTGGTGCGCACGCTGTATGACCTGTCGCTGGCGGAGCTGCACGCCGTGCGGGCCGAGATCGAGGCTGCGCCCACCTCCTGGGACGCTCTCGTCGTCTATACCGAACGGGTCGCCGAATGGCTCGTCGCGGATCCGTCTCTGCCGCCGATCCTGCGGCGCATGGCCCAGCTCGACCCGTCGGCCCGGCCAGCCGCTGAGTTTGACGGCTTCATCGCGAGCCTTGTGGCCCGGGCGAAGAAGGACGGCACGCTGCGACCGGACGTTGACGCGGTCGACCTCGCCGTGCTCGTCACCATGGTCGGGTCGCTCGGCAGCCTCGGCGCCGGCTATGCCGGTCAGTGGCGTCGTCAGCTGTCCATCGTTCTCGACGGCCTGCGCGCGGCCGACGCTCCCCGGCCCAAGCTGCCCGGTCGCCCGTTCCACGTTCGGGACTATCAAGCCACCGTGCACGGACTGACCCGGCGGGCAGCCCGCGCCGCCCGCTGACCGATTACGGCGTCGCGATCGGTGTCGCAACGTCAGCCGCGCGCACCAGGATGCGGTTGGACCACGGGTCCTCGAAGCTGAGGGTGTGCCCGTCGTGACGGGTGTCGACTTTGTAGTGGCTCATCCGCTCGTCGAGGGCACCGATGTCGTCGGTGCCGGGCACGATGATGCTGACCTGGCCGAGCCCCAGGGCTAGGCGGCGCTTGCCGCTGCCCGAGCTCTCCCAGGTGTTCATGGCCATGTGGTGGTGGTAGCCGCCGGCCGAGACGAACAGAGCGGAGGGGCCGAAGTTCGCGGTCGTCTCGAAGCCGAGACGGTTCACGTAGAATTCGCGAGCGCTCGCGACGTCTCCGACCGAGAGGTGCACGTGGCCGACGATGGCGTG
Organism: Cryobacterium sp. Hz9; assembly: GCF_004402825.1. NCBI lineage: Bacteria > Bacillati > Actinomycetota > Actinomycetes > Micrococcales > Microbacteriaceae > Cryobacterium > Cryobacterium sp. Hz9. Next base: position 31,906 of record NZ_SOFC01000027.1, on the reverse strand, counting down.
ACCGGCGGTCGGTGATTCTGGCCGCATATGCTCAGAAATGAATGCGTTCGGGTCGAGAAAGAGCGAGGCCATTTCAACCTGGCCGTGGGACCAGCTCCAGAGGTCGCGGTCGCGGTCCCAGTACAACTCGATGCCGTTGCCCTCGGGGTCGGTGAAGTAGAAAGCCTGGCTGACCAGGTGGTCGGCGCTGCCGGTGAACGTTCCGGGGGATTTCGTGCCGATTGAGTAGACGGCGGCGGCGAGGTCGGCCTGCGTGTCGAACAGAATGGCCGTGTGGTACAGCCCGGCCGAGCGCGGTTCGGCGGTGGTGAGTTCAGGGGCGTGCTGCAGAATCACGAGCGGGGTCTGTCCACGCCCGAGCACGGCAACCGGACCGTCGTGGCTCTGTAACTCGAGCGTCACGACGTCGCGGTAATACGCGATCATGGCGTCGAGGTTGCCCACGCGCAGGGTCACCGCACCCATGCCGGTTTCGGCGGCCAGCAGGTCCTTCGCAGTAGGGGTCACACCAGAGGCAACTCGGGTGCCGCCCCGGCTATTCCGCGAGCCGGAGCGCATCCGTCGCCCGGCGCGCGTGCGGACACATTGGCCAGGCCGCGTGCAGCGCGCCGCCCAGCACCGGACGGCGTACAGGTCAGGCGCTGGTGAGGCGCTCGAGCAGTGCGCGATAGCGGGCCGCGGTCTGCTCCACGATCTCGGCCGGCAGCTCGGGCGGGGCACCGGTACCGTCCCAGTGGGCGGCGAGCCAGTCGCGCACGATCTGCTTGTCGAAGCTCGCCATGCGCTCGTCGGGCGTCATGCCGGTGTGCCAGGCGTCGGCGTCCCAGTACCGACTGGAGTCGCTCGTGAGCACCTCGTCGGCGAGCACGGTCATGCCGGTCTGCCGGTCGGCGCCGAATTCGAACTTGGTGTCGGCGAGAATGACGCCGGCCTTCTCTGCGATCGCTCCGGCGGTGGCGAAGAGGGTGAGGGAGAGGTCGCGGAGCTCGGCGGCAATGCCCGGCCCGACGAGTTCGATCGTGCGCTCAAACGTGATGTTCTCGTCGTGCTCGCCCAGTGGAGCCTTCCACGCGGGGGTGTAGATGGGTTCCGGCAGACGGTCGCCGTTCTGCAGGCCGGCCGGCAGTGCGATGCCGCACACCGACTGGGACTCAACGTATTCCTTCCAGCCGCTGCCCGTCAGGTACCCGCGCACAACGCACTCGATCGGGTACATGTCGAGGGTGCGGCAGAGCATTGCCCGGCCAGCGACGGGCGCGGGGATGAGCGCGCGCACGGTGCTGCCGACCTGTTCGTGGTCGGCGACGAGGTGATTGGGGATGCCGGTCAACCGGTCGAACCACCACAGGCTGAGAGTCGTAAGCAGCTCGCCCTTGCCCGGGATGCCCGGCTCCAGCACATGGTCGAACGCGCTCACTCGGTCGCTGGCGACCACGAGCACACGGGAGGCGCTCAGCAGGTCGGCCGAAGTATCCATCGTCCCGTCGGTGGGAATATAGAGGTCCCGCACCTTGCCCGAGTAGGCATGAAGCCATCCGGGCAGATCGCGGGCGACGGATGCTGTGGGCTGCGCGGATTCGGTCACGCTTGTATTCTCTCCTACTTCAGCAGGGCAACGTCGGAGACGAGCTCGATGTGCGAGAGCATCGCGTCGCTCGCGGCCGAGACGTCCTGCGCCCGGATCGCCGCGATGATCGTGCGGTGCGAGGCCAGGGACTGCTCGGGCCGGCCGGGCTGGGCCAGGGACTCCAATCTCGTTTCGAGAATCATCTCGGCGATGAACGTCATGAGCTGGGCCAGTACGGGGGAGTGGGCGGCGGCCGTGACGGCCTGGTGGAAGAGTTCGTCGCCGTGCGCGCCGCGGTCGCCGACCGCGATTTCCTCGGCCATGATCTGCACGGCGTTCTCGATCGCCGCCAGGTCGGCATCGGTTCGACGCAGCGCCGCGAGCTCGGCCAGCTTCACCTCAAGGGTGCTGCGGGCCTCGACGATTTCCGGCAGCCGGTTCCGGTGGTCGCGGAGTCCCTTGATCACCGTCGCGATGCTGGGCCGGTACACGAGCACGGCGCCGGTGCCGTGCTGAACATCGATGACTCCGAGCACCTCGAGGGCGACGAGGGCCTGCGCCAGGGTGGCGCGCGAGACGCCGAGACGTTCCGCGAGATCGCGTTCGGCGGGCAACAGGTCGCCGGGGCCAAGGCGAGCCGACTCGATGTAAGACAGAAGCTGCGCCACGAGTTGTTCGTACAGCCGAGGTTTCGACACTCGCGACAGGGGCTGGGGTTCTAGTTCCTGGGCCACGCGTGTGCCTCCCGCATCGAAGTGTGACCCTTAGGGTACACGGGCGTTGACAAACTCACCTACTATCTAGGAGGCTAGTCCAGTGAGCCAATAGCCCACATTCGCTTGAATCATGGAGGAACAAGGATGTCCGCTCCCATCATCTCGATCATCATCCTGGCGGTGATGTTTCTCACCGCCACGCTACTGCCCGTCAACATGGGGGCGCTGGCTTTCGTTGGCGCTTTCCTGCTCGGCGCCGTCTTCCTCGGCATGGAGACCACCGACATTCTCGCCAATTTTCCCGGCGGGCTCTTCCTGACACTCGTGGGAGTCACGTACCTCTTCGCGATCGCGCAGGGCAACGGCACGATCGACCTGCTCGTGCGCGGGTCGGTTCGACTTGTCGGTGGACGGGTAGCTCTCATCCCCTGGATCATGTTCATCATCACGGCCGTGATTACCGCCGTTGGTGCACTGTCCCCGGCCGCGGTGGCGATCGTGGCGCCGATCGCGCTCGGCTTCGCCCGCAAGTACAAGATCAGCCCCCTGCTCATGGGCATGATGGTGATTCACGGAGCGCAGGGCGGCGGATTCTCGCCCATCGCCGTCTACGGCGTGATCGTCAACAGCCTCATCTCGACCACGGGGCTCGACGCGAGCCCCACGGCGGTGTTCCTGTCGAGCCTCATCTTCAACTTCCTGATCGCCGTCGTATTGTTCATCGTGCTCGGTGGCCGGGGGCTCCTCTCGAGCCGGGTCGGACACTTCGTGGAGCAGGCAGCCGAGGCTCGGATGGCGGTCAGCGTGGGTGCCAGGGCCGGCGGCGACGTGGCATTCAAGGGCTTCGGCTCCGGCATCTACGGCCCCCGCGACCCCGCCGGTGATGGCGCGCAAGAGGCGCCGACCCGTGCGGAACGCATTCCTCAGCTGATCACCGTGGCCGGCCTCATCGCCCTGGCCGTCATCGCACTCGGCTTCAAGGTCGATGTCGGCTTCGTGGCCATCACCATCGCCGTCATCCTCGCCCTGGTCTCGCCCGCGGCGCAGAAGGGCGCCGTCAACAAGATCAGCTGGTCGACCGTGCTGCTCATCTGCGGCATGCTCACCTTCGTGGGCGTACTCGAAGAGGCCGGCACCATCGAATACGTGTCGGATGCCGTAGCCAACCTGGGCATGCCCCTGCTGGCGGCGCTGCTGATTTGCTACATCGGCGCCATCGTCTCGGCGTTCGCCTCCTCGACCGCCATCCTGGCCGCCCTGATCCCCCTCGCCGTGCCGTTCCTGGCCAGCGGCGAAATCGGAGCGATCGGCGTGATCTGCGCCCTCGCCGTGGCATCGACCATCGTGGACGTGTCGCCGTTCTCCACGAACGGTGCTCTCGTGCTGGCCAACGCCCCCGACGACGTCGACAAGGACCGTTTCTACAAGCAGATCCTGGCCTACAGCGGCATCGTCGTAGTGGCCGGTCCCGCCATCGCCTGGGCGGTGCTGGTCCTGCCCGGCTGGCTGTAGACGCACACCGCATACCGCAGATCGAAAGAGGACTGAATATGAGCACGGACACTCAGACCCGAGCGCGAGGTCCACTCGAGGGCTATCTGGTCGTCGACCTGAGCCGTGCCCTCGCCGGGCCACACGCGAGCATGATGCTCGCCGACCTCGGTGCACGCGTCATCAAGGTGGAAAATCCCGGAATGGGAGACGATACCCGGGGCTGGGGTCCGCCGTTCGTCGGTCCCGACGACAACCTGCAATCCACGTATTTCCTCTCCTGCAACCGCAACAAGGAGTCGATCGCCCTCGACCTGAAGAGCGACGACGGCCGCGCCGTGCTGCGTGACCTGTTGCTGCGCGCCGACGTGGTGGTCGAGAACTTCCGCCCCGGTGTCCTGGACCGCCTCGGATTCTCGCCCGAGGCGATGCACGAGCTCAACCCATCGCTCGTTATCCTCTCGATCACCGGTTTCGGCCACGACGGCCCCGAGTCGAGCCGCAGCGGCTACGACCAAATTCTGCAGGGCGAAGCCGGCCTCATGTCACTCACCGGATCCAGCCCCGACGACCCGCAGCGGGTAGGGGTACCGATCGCCGACCTGCTCTCGGGCATGTATGGCGCCTTCGGGCTCCTCGCGGCCTTACTGCAGCGCGAGCGCACGGGGGAGGGACAGATTGTTCGTACCTCGCTTTTGGCCGCGCTCGTGGGAGTGCACGCCTTTCAGGGCACCCGCGCCACGGTGGCGGGCGAGGTGCCAGAGGCCCAGGGCAACCACCATCCGTCGATCGCACCCTACGGCCTGTTCGCATGCCGCGACGGCAGCGTGCAGATCAGCATCGGCAGTGAGAAGCTCTGGGCCACCTTCGCGGCTGAGTTCGGCCTCGATCCCGCCCAATCCGAGTGGGCCACCAACGCGCACCGCGTGCGCAACCGGGACGGCCTCACGGCGGCGATAACGGATGCCTTCGCTCATTTCGATGCCGCTTTGTTGCTGCAGAAACTCGCGGAAGCCGGAATTCCGGCCGGGAAAGTGCGCTCATTGGATGAGGTCTATCAGTGGGACCAGGTGTTGTCACAGGGACTGTTGATCGACGTCGAGCATGACGTGCTCGGCAAGATCAGTCTCCCGGGCCCGCCGCTGCGGTTCTTCGGACCCGCCGACACCGCCGAAACGACCAACACCACGCACTCTGCTCCGCCGGTGCTCAACCAGCACGGCACTGAGATACGCGACTGGCTCAATCGCGCCGTGGAAGGGATCTAACGTGCCGAATAGAGACGTGGTGTCGGAACCGACAACCCGCCACCTCAGCGCTACCGAACTCATTGGGGTCGTACTCGACAACGGATCGTTCTCGAGCTGGGACCGGCCCGTGGTCGATCCCGACCCGGACGAGACGTACCGGCTTGATTTGGTAAAGGCTCGGCAGAAGAGCGGCACCGACGAATCCGTGCTGACGGGCGAGGGCCTGATCCGCGGGCATCGGGTAGCGATCGTGGTGAGCGAGTTCGCGTTCCTGGCCGGATCGATCGGGCTCTCCGCCGCGGATCGTATCGTCGACGCGATCGAGCGCGCGACCCGCGACGGGTTGCCGGTACTGGCCGGGCCGGCCTCCGGCGGTACTCGCATGCAGGAGGGCACGCTCGCCTTTCTCTCGATGGTGAAGATCACCGCCGCCGTGCGGGCGCACCGAGAGGCGGGGCATCCGTATCTTGTCTACCTGCGACACCCCACCACGGGCGGGGTCATGGCGTCGTGGGGATCGCTCGGACACGTCACGGTGGCGGAGCCGGGCGCGCTGCTCGGCTTCCTGGGCCCGCGGGTCTATGAAGCGCTCTACGGAAAGAAGTTCCCGGAGAACGTGCAGGTCGCCGAAAACCTGTTCAATCAAGGCCTGATCGACGCCGTTGTTCCACCCGAACAGCTGCCGGAAATCGTCCACCGGGCGCTCACCATCCTCACCGGCAAAGCGGCCATCCCGATGGCGGCCCCGGAGACCATGCAGGTGCGGCCCTCTCCTGTCGGCGCGTGGGAATCCATCCAAATCTCGCGAAACCCGCGCCGGCCCGACCTGCGCCAGCTGCTCGCCTATGGCGCCCACGACGTGCTGCCGCTCAACGGCACGGGCGAGGGCGAGAACGACCCGGGACTCATGCTCGCCATGGCGCGCTTTGGGCAGCAGAGCTGCATCGTTCTCGGCCACATCCGCCCGCGGCCTTCGCGCGACACCCCGATGGGCCCGGGGTCGCTGCGCGAGGCCCGCCGGGGTATGCGCCTCGCCGAAGAACTCGGCCTGCCGCTGCTTACCGTGATCGATACGGCCGGGGCCGCGCTGTCGAAGGAGTCCGAGGAGGGCGGGATGGCCGGTGAAATCGCCCGCTCCCTGCACGAGCTCATCGGTCTGCGCTCGGCGAGCGTGTCGGTCTTGCTCGGCCAGGGAGCTGGCGGTGGGGCGCTCGCCCTGTTACCGGCCGACCGCATCATTGCCGCGCAGCATTCGTGGCTGTCACCGCTGCCGCCCGAGGGCGCGAGCGCCATCAAGCACCGCACGACGGAATTCGCCCCGGCCATGTCGGAGGCGCAGGGCGTGAACGTTGCGTCGCTCTTTGCCAACGGGATCGTCGACCACATCGTCGACGAGCGCCCGGACGGAGCGAAGGAAGGCCGGGCATTCTGCCAGCGGATGGCGACGGCCATCGAGTACGAGCTGTCCACGCTCGCAAGCGTGCCGGTAGCCGAGCTGCTGCCGCGCCGGGTGTCGAAGTTTCGTGCACTGGGCCGCCGCACCTGAGCCCGCTGATGGGCGATGCCCCGCCATCGACGTTCGCGCGGCGTCGGGGCGTCACTCAGGCGACGCGTGCGGCGATGTCTGTTCGATAGTGCGAACCCTCCAGGGACACCTGCCCGAGCGCCTCGTAGGCGCGGGAGCGGGCCTTGTGGAATGAGGCGCCCACGGCGACGACGCTGAGCACTCGGCCGCCGGTAGACACGAGCGTGTCGCCCCTGGCCGCGGTCGCGGCGTGTGCGATCGAGACGCCGGGCACCCGCAGCGCTGCGTCCAATCCGGTAATCTCGCGCCCGACCAGCGGGTCTTGTGGGTAATTTTCGCTCGCGAGCACCACGGTCACGGCGACATCGGCGGAGAACTCCGGCCGGGGTAGCGTGCCGAGTGTGCCGGTCGCGGCCGCGAACAGCAGGCCCGACAGGGGCGTGAGCAGGCGCGGCAGCACGACCTGCGTCTCGGGATCTCCGAAACGTGCGTTGAATTCGATGACGCGGATGCCGGCATCCGTCAAGATAAGTCCGCAGTAGAGCAGCCCGACGAACGGGGTGCCCTCGGTGGCGAGCTGGCGGACGGTTGGCAACGCGACCGTCTCGATGATCTCGTCGATGAACTCGTTCTCGCTGCCGAACTGGGCGTCGAGCCAGGGCAGCGGCGAGTAGGCGCCCATGCCGCCGGTGTTGGGCCCGGCGTCATGGTCGAGGGCGCGTTTGTAGTCCTGGGCGGGCGAGAGCGGTAACACACTGTGGCCGTCGCTGAGCAGGAACAGCGAGATCTCCTGGCCGTCGAGAAACTCTTCGATGAGCACGTTGCCGTGTTCGAGCCAGAAGGTGGTGTGGTCGACGGCTGCGGCGCGATCCGATGTGACCAGCACGCCCTTGCCGGCGGCGAGGCCGTCGGCCTTGATAACGTAGGGCGCTCCGAACTCGTCGAGCGCAGCCTCGGCTTCGGCGAGGGAGCCAGCGCGCACGGCGCGGCCGGTGGGAACTCCGGCCTCATTCATGATGCGCTTGGCGAAAGTCTTGCTTCCCTCGAGGGCAGCGGCGGCCCGATCGGGACCGAATACAGCGATACCGCGGGTGCGCAGTGCGTCGGCGACGCCGGCCACGAGCGGGGCCTCCGGGCCGATGACGACGAGTTCGATGTTGTTCAACACGGCATAGTCGGTGACGGCGACCGGGTCATTGGGATCGAGCGCTACGACCGGAACTTCGGCGGCGATACCGGCGTTGCCGGGGGCGCATTCGACACTCGGTCGCGGCTGCTCACGGAGCAGTGCGGTAATGATGGCGTGCTCGCGGGCACCGGAACCAAGGACCAGAATTTTCACCGTTTCAGGCTACCCGATGCCCCGGGCCCGGCGGATCGGGCAGACTGGAACCATGGCACGAGCGCGCATTGACGACGGAGCCGGCCGGGCGGCCGTGCGGGTGGCGCTCGCGGCGCTCGCCGGCGGCACCCCCGCGAGCCGAGACATTCGTGCGCAGGCGGTGCGCTACACCCTGCAACTGCTCGCCGAACAGGCCGAGGGGAACACCGTGGAGGTGCGCGTGCCGCCGTTCGGCGCCGTGCAGTGCGTCGCCGGCCCCCGCCATACCCGCGGTACCCCGCCCAACGTGATCGAAACGGATGCCGCCACCTGGCTCGCTCTCGCCACCGGCGCGCTGCCCTGGGCCGACGGACTCGCGAGTGGCAGCATCCACGCCTCGGGTGCCCGGGCCGATTTGACCGGCCACGTGCCGGTGTTGCCGGGGCGGTTCTAGCCGTGTCGTAGAGACTGCGCGAGAATCGCGTCGACCTCGGCGCGGGTAGGCATCGAGCTCGTGGCCCCGGTTCTGGTCACCGAGACCGAGGATGCTACCGTGGCGAAACGTACGGCCTCGATCATGTCGTCGCGGGTCAGCGCCGTTCCGCGCACAAAATTCACCGCCAGGTGCGCCACGAGGGCTCCGACGAAGGTATCGCCCGCCGCCGTGGTGTCGACCGCCGTCACCGGGCGGGCCGGCGCGAGCCCGAGGGCCTCACCGTCATAGGCCACGACCGATCCTTCGGCACCCAACGTCACGATCGCCCAGGTCTGGCCGGCGCTGAGCGTCTCCGCAGCACGTACCGGGTCGCTCTCCCCGGTGAGCTCGGCGGCTTCGATCTGGTTCGGTATGACGAGATCGACCGAGGCGAGAAAGCCGGCGGGCAGTGGCACCACCGGTGCCGGGGTCAGCACGGTGAACACGCCCGCTGCGCGAGCGACGGCGATTCCTTCTGCCAATGCCCGGGTCGGCAGTTCGCACTGCATCACGAGAAAGGCCGCATCGGCGACGACCGCGCGTTGTTCCACGCTCAGGGTGGTGACGCTGGCGTTGGCCCCCGACACCACGACGATCGAATTCTCGCCGCTGTCCACGACGGAGATGTGGGCGGTTCCGGTGGGGGCATCCGCTGTGGCCAACTCGGTCGAACGGATTCCCTCGGTCGTCAGCAGCGTGCGCAGCTCGGCCCCGTAGGCGTCCGCCCCCACCGCTCCCAGAAAGGTCACGTCCGCTCCCAGACGGGCGGCGGCGACCGCCTGATTCAAGCCTTTGCCGCCCGGAACCGTGCTGAAACCGGCCCCGAAAATCGTTTCGCCGGGCAGCGGCAAACGCGCCTGACGCACGACGAGATCCATGTTGGCGCTTCCGAGTACCGCAATCGTGTTCATAGAGTCAGTCTCGCATCTGCCCGTGGGACAATGAGGGGGTGAGTTCTTTTGAGCAGGCCCAGGACCCGTCGGCCGATAACGGCGCCGACAACGAGAGCGCCAGTGAGAGCGTGTTGGCGAAGGCGACCGTGACCGTGCATCGGGCCCCGCGTTACCGCAATTTCATGCTGCTCGGCGCCGTCGTCGGGGTGCTGCTCGCCCTGATTCTCACGGTCGCCTTCCCGGAGAACGGCGAGTACGACCGGGTGCAGATTTTCGGTTTCCTGCTGCTCGGCGGCCTCGCCATCGGCACCACGCTCGGCGCGATCGTCGCCCTCGTGATCGACCGGATCATTGGTCGATCACGAACGACGGTGGTCGTCGATAGACTGGGAGCGAGCGAACCCAGTACCAACGAATTCAGTACCAATGAACCCAGTACCAACGAGTTGCCTGCCGCTGAGCCTGACTCCGGCATCCCCAACGACGATTTCCAAGCGTTCAACGAGAAGTAAAGAGGCTGCGGCTTGCCCGGTGGCGATGGACTGTTAAATCACGATCTTCTTCCCAATGAGAAGGGCCCACAGGACGCCTGTGGTGTCTTCGGCGTCTGGGCTCCCGGTGAAGAAGTAGCCAAACTGAGCTACTTCGGCCTCTATGCCCTGCAACACCGCGGTCAGGAATCGGCCGGCATCGCTACGAGTGACGGCAGCAAGATTCTCATCTACAAAGACATGGGACTCGTCTCGCAGGTCTTCAATGAGGCCTCGCTGAGCACCCTGCTCGGGCACATCGCCGTCGGTCACACGCGTTATTCCACGACCGGCTCATCGAGCTGGCAGAACGCCCAGCCGACCCTCGGTCGCACCTCGAGCGGAACGGTGGCCCTCGGCCACAACGGCAACCTCACCAACACCGCCGAGCTGCTTGAACTCGTGCGCGAACGCTACCCGCAGGTTGACGGCGAACTGGCCCGCGGCAACACGACCGATACCGCCGTGATCACCGCCCTGCTCACCGGCGACCTCGACCACACCCTCGAGGCCACCGCGCTCGAGGTGCTGCCGCGTCTCCGCGGCGCCTACTGCCTCGTCTTCATGGACGAAACCACCCTGTACGCGGCCCGCGACCCGCAGGGCGTGCGGCCGCTCGTGCTCGGCCGCCTCGAACGTGGTTGGGTCGTCGCCTCCGAGACCGCCGCCCTCGATATCGTCGGTGCGAGCTTCGTGCGTGAGGTCGAACCCGGTGAGCTCATCACCATCGACGAGAACGGGCTGCGTACGCAGCGCTTCGCGAAGGCCGACCCCAAGGGCTGCGTTTTCGAGTACGTCTACCTCGCTCGCCCCGACACCACCATCGCGGGCCGTGGCGTGCACGAGGCCCGGGTCGAAATGGGGCGCCGGCTAGCCGCCGAGCACCCCGTCGAGGCCGACCTCGTCATCCCGACGCCGGAATCCGGTACCCCTGCAGCCATCGGTTACGCGCAGGCGTCGGGTATCCCGTTCGGCCAGGGCCTGGTCAAGAACTCCTATGTCGGCCGCACGTTCATCGCGCCGTCGCAGACCATCCGGCAGCGCGGCATTCGTTTGAAATTGAACCCGCTCAAGAACGTGATCAAGGGCAAACGGCTGATCGTGGTCGATGACTCGATCGTGCGCGGCAACACGCAGCGCGCCCTCGTGAGCATGCTGCGGGAGGCCGGCGCCGCCGAGGTGCACGTGCGCATCTCGAGCCCGCCGATCACCTGGCCGTGCTTCTACGGCATCGACTTCGCCAGCCGCGCCGAACTCGTCGCGACCGGCCTGGAGATCGACGAGGTGCGCCAGTCGATTGGCGCCGACAGCCTCGGCTACCTCTCGGAAGACGGCATGATCGAAGCCACCGAGCAGCCGCGCGAACGCCTCTGCACCGCGTGTTTCACGGGCATCTACCCGATCGCATTGCCGGAATCGCAGCACCTCGGCAAGAACCTGCTCGAGCGCCCGGCGGCATCAAACGGATGCGACCCCGGCCCGGATTCCGACCTGGAATCGGTGCTGGCGCCCGCCGTACGCAGAGTAGAAGCCCTCGCCCGTCTGGGCCAGGTACCGTTCGGTGACCCGGGAAGACCAGAATGAGCAACGCCTCCATCACTGCCAACGACTCATACGCAGCAGCCGGAGTCGACACGAGGGCCGGTGACCTCGCGGTCGAGCTCATGAAGTCGGCCGTTTCGAAGACGCATGGCCCGGAAGTCTGGGGCGGTGTCGGCGGCTTCGCCGGACTGTTCGACGTGTCATTCCTCACCAAGTTTCGCCAGCCCCTTCTGGCCACGTCAACGGACGGCGTGGGTACCAAGGTCGCCATCGCGCAGGCGATCGACAAGCACGACACCATCGGGCAAGACCTGGTCGGCATGGTTGTCGACGACATCATCGTCGTCGGTGCCCGCCCGCTCTTCATGACCGACTACATTGCCTGCGGCAAGGTCGTACCCGAGCGCATCGCCTCGATCGTGGCCGGCATCGCCCGCGCCTGCTCCGAGACCGGAACCGCCCTCGTCGGCGGCGAAACGGCCGAACACCCCGGCCTGCTCGGCCGGGACGACTACGACGTGGCCGGCGCGGCCACCGGGGTTGTCGAAGCCGATCAGGTGCTCGGCGCTGACAAGGTTCTCTCCGGCGACGTCGTCATCGCGATGGCGTCGAGCGGCCTGCACTCCAACGGTTACTCGCTCGTACGCCACATTCTGGCGCAGCGCGGCATCGGCTACACCGACATGTCGGCTGAACTCGGCGGCATGGTCGGCGAAGTCCTGCTGGAGCCGACCCGTCTGTACACCGGCCCGCTGCTCGACGTGCTCGATGAGCCCGAACTGGCCGGTGCCATCCACTCGCTCAGCCACGTCACCGGAGGCGGCATCGCGGCGAACCTCGCCCGCGTGCTGCCCGTCGGGTCGTGGGTGGAGGTCGACCGCTCTACCTGGTCGCCCGCCCCCATCTTCCGGGTGCTCGGCGATATGGCCGGGTCCACGCTGGAAAGCGCGGAGGGAACCTGGAACCTCGGAGTGGGCATGTTCGCGGTCGTCGATGCGGCATCCGCGTCGTCGGTTATCGCGCGTCTGGCGACGAGCGGAATTCCCGCTTGGGTGACCGGCCGCGTCTCTCGCGCCGCGCATGATCTGACCGGGTTCGAGCAGGGCGCCAAGGGCGTCAACGGCGGCGCTGTGCGCCTCGTCGGAGCCTACGCGAGCTAACCCAGCTCGAGCCTGCGGTGCACACGTACCGCAGGCCACACTCGCAGACGCCCGCGGCACATGGTGATGGTTCCGGCGCTCGCTGAATGACCGCCGGACCGCCTCGCCAATAGCAGAGGCGCGCGAAGAGCGCACGCCGCAAACGGAGCCTAGGCGCGCTTCTTCTCGTCTTCGGTGGCGTAGTGGTCGACGTAACGATCGTCGTCGCCGTCGGGATCGTCGTCGTCAGCCGAATCCGTGGCGCCATCACTGGCGGCACTCCTGGCCTTGTCCGCTTCGTACTCGGGCCACTTGGCGAGGTCTTCGTCGAGGCGCGGATCGGACGGATGCCCGGTCAACTCGCGTTCAAGCGCGTTGTAGTTGGTATCCGGGCTGAAATACTTCAGCTCCCGAGCTACCTTAGTGTGCTTTGCTTTTTGACGGCCGCGCCCCATGCGTGACCCCCTTACGATGCCAGGCCGAGCGAGTCGTGAGACCCTCGGGATTTGCCGAACGGAATGTGTAAAAACTAGAGTTTAGTTTAGCATGGTGGGCCTTGCGCCCCGCGGACGCCGTTCGCACGGCTAATCCGTAGGAATGGGGTGGCATGACGGGCAATGTCAGCGTGCCCATCGTCATCATCGGCGCCGGCCAGGCCGGGCTGTCCGTTGCCTTCTACCTGCGTCGGTTTGAGCTTGTTGCGGGCCGGGACTTCATCATTTTCGATCGAGGCCCCGGCACCGGCGGGGCCTGGCAGCACCGCTGGCAGGCTCTGCAGCTCGGATCGGCGCACCGCGTCAACGATCTTCCCGGCATGAAAGAACTCGGCCTGAGCTTTGACACGGCCGATCACACCCTGCCGGCACGTGACGTCGTCAGCGACTATTACAGCGACTATGAGCGGCACTTCGAGCTCAATGTCGTGCGCCCCGTGACCGTGACCAGCGTCGTTCCGATTCAGTCCAACCTGGTCGTGGCCACGAGTTCCCCTGTTTTCGGCGATCAGAAGACCGACGCGAAAATAATCGTGAACGCGACCGGCACCTGGGGCGCGCCGTTCGTGCCGCATTACCCGGGCGCGGATACCTTCGAGGGAACGCAGGTGCACACGGCGAACTACGTGTCGAGCGAAGCATTCGCCGGCCAGCGTGTGGTGGTGGTGGGCGGCGGCACGTCGGCGATCGGTTTTCTGCTTGAGCTCGAGGGGGTGGCGAGCGAGTTGACCTGGGTGGCGCGTCGTCCGATTGATTTCAGTCACACCGACGAGCTCGCGGAGGTGACCGCCGTGGCGGCCGTGATGTCGCAGGATCGCGCGGCCCGGGCTGGCAAAGCACTCCCGAGCATTGTCAGCGGAACCGGGGTGCCGGTCACGCGCCGCATCGCGGCCGGCATCGACCGGGGACTGCTCGTGGCTCGCCCCATGTTCACGAGCATTGAGCCGGCCGGTGTGCGCTGGAGCGATGGAACCTTCACCGAGGCGGACGCGATTGTGTGGGCTTCCGGTTTTCGGCCGGAGCTGCGACATCTGGCGCCGCTCAATCTGCGGGAAAAGGCCGGCGGCGTCGTGGTCGCCTCCGGTGTGTCGTGGACCGACCCGCGCATTTTCTTCGCCGGTTACGGCCCGCAGGCGAGCACGGTCGGCGCCAACCGTGCCGGTCGCATCATCGCCCGGCAGATCATGGCCCGGCTCTAGCCCGACGCCCACCGCGCTGTGGAATCGGCGACGCTGCTACTTGCGCTTGCGGCGACGGGATGCCGACGGTCGCGACTGCGGCGGAACGGCTCCCACGAGCGTGGTCGACTTCGTCGCGGTCTCGGGAGTCACCGTGGGTGGCGCGAGCGGTCGGCGCGACACCGGGCGCGAACGCACGGGCTCGCCGCGACGGTCCTGACCGGGGATCGGGCGGGAGCGGCGGCCGTAGATGAGCTCCGAGGAGTCGAGCAGCCACGGCACCAGGGCAATCGTGACGCCGTGAACGAGCATGAGCTTCTGGCGCAGCCGGCGTGCCTTATGGTTGTGCAGCAGGCCTTCCCACCAGTGCCCGACGATGTAGATCGGTGTGTACACGGTGATGACCTCGGAACCGTGATCCTGGCGACGCTCCTTGATGTAGTTGATCAGTGGCCAGCTGATGTCGCGGTAGGGCGAGGCGACGATGCGCAGTGGCACCTGGATGTTCTGCTTGACCCAGGCACGTTTGAGTTCCTTGGTCTCGGCGGTGTCAATGGAGACATGCACCGCTTCGAGACTGACATGCCGCGCGGCGATGGCGTAGTCGAGGGCCTTCAGTACGGGCTTCTGCATCTTGCCGACGAGCACGATCGCATGGTCGCCCTGCGACCCGAAGGTCGTGACCGGATCGACTTCGATCTCCTTTGCGACGTCGCGGTAGTACCGGTTGACGCCCATCATGAGAAAGAACAGGATCGGCATCATCACGAAGACGAGCCAGGCACCGTGGGTGAATTTCGTGATGGTCACGACGATAAGCACCACTCCGGTCAGTGCGGCTCCGAAACCGTTGATCGAGAGGCTCAGAATGATCGAACCCCGGTTCGGCGGGTTCTTCCCCAGCAGTTTCAGCCAGTGCCGCACCATGCCGGTCTGGCCAAGGGTGAACGACACGAACACGCCGATGATGTAGAGCTGGATCAGCACGGTGAGGTTGGCCTGGTAGACGACCATGATCGCCACTGCGGCCAGGGCCAGGAGAACGACACCGTTGGAGTAGATGAGCCGGTCGCCGCGGGTGCTCAGCGACTTGGGTGCGTAGGAGTCCCGGGCGAGGACGGAGCCCAGGAGCGGGAAGCCGTTGAAGGCCGTGTTCGCGGCCAACAGCAGCACGGCCGCTGTGGCCGCTTGCAGCACGAAGAACATGATGGAGTAGTCGCCGAAGGTTGCGGCGGCGACCTGGGCGATCAGGCTGCGCTGCGGAGCCGTGGCGCACTCGGCCCAGCCGATCAGGTCGCAGGCACGTTCTGCGTAATGCACTTGGGAGATGAGTGCGAGGGCCGTCAGCCCGACGAACAGTACGATGGCGATGCCGCCCATGAGGGTGAGCGTGCGCTGGGCGTTCTTGACCTTGGGGTGTTTGAACGCGGGCACCCCGTTAGCGATCGCTTCGACCCCGGTGAGGGCGCTGCATCCGCTCGCGAAGGAACGAAGAAGAAGCAAAATGAACGCGGCCTGAGCCAGGTTCTCACCTTGAACGTCGTACCCGGCGGACTCCGCCACGGGGGCGTCGCCGAGGAGGGCCCGCACGAGTCCGACGATGATCATCAGCAGCACGCTGCCAATGAACAGGTAGGTCGGCACGGCGAAGGCCTTGCTCGACTCCCGAACGCCGCGCAGGTTGGCTGCCGCGAGCAGGATGATGAATACGACGGCGAGTTCGACGCGCAGAGGGGCCAGCGCGGGTATCGCCGAGATGATGTTGTCCACGCCGCTCGCGACCGATACGACCACGGTCATCACATAGTCGACCAGCAGGGCGGATGCGACGACCAGGCCGGCTTTCTCACCCAGGTTCTTGTGGGCGACCTCGTAGTCACCGCCGCCCGAGGGGTACGCCTTGATCAACTGGCGGTACGACGCGACCACGACGACGAGCAGCACGACGACGACCGCGGCAACCCACGGCGCGAAGCTCAAGAATGCGAGCCCACCGAGGGTCAGGATCATGAGGAGTTCTTGCGGCGCGTACGCCACACTCGACAGCGGGTCGCTCGCAAAGATGGGCAGGGCGAGGTGTTTGGGTAGCAGTTGGCCGTCCAAATGCTCGGTGGGGAGTGGATCGCCGATGATCCACCGCTTAGGTGAACGGTTCTCTGGTACGGGGGCATTCGCCTCGGGTGTCACGAGGGTCGACACTACACCTACCCGGTTCCGTGTCAAATCGATTGGTCCACGTAAAACCGGCAAAATTGTGACACTTCGTGCTTTTCGGCCGAAAAAACGGCGTGTCCCGAACATTGCCGGTCTTACGCAGCAGGTTGAGCAGGGCTACGGGTGCAGGGTGGCGAGGATGCTCGCGCGCACGTCGGCGAGCTGTCGGCGGAGTGACGAAACGGTGTCGGGCGGGAGGATCGACCGGTAGGCCTGCGTACGCAGGTCGGCGCGCAACTGCTGCCGGAACTCATTCAGCACCATGTCGGCCTCGCGCAGAGCCTGCGTGGAGTCGTGGCGCGGGGTCGATGCCGACGCGGTCGATGCGCCGGTACTCGAGGTCTCGGCACTCGAGGTCTCGGTACTCGAGGTCTCGGCGGGCGGTTCTTCGGCGGCTGTCGGCGTCGGGCGGGGTCGCTCCCAGGTCGACGAGCCCGCGGGGTCCCACGAATCGGCTGTACCGTCGTAGCCGCGCGGGTCGACCCTGGTGGAATCTCGGGCCTGGCGGGCGGCCGAGGCGAGGTCGGCGCGCAGGGTTTTCATAGCGGAGTTGACGCCGGTGCGCACCTGGTCGGCGAGTCGCCGCACCGAGTCGGTCACCTCGTCTTCGATCGCGCCGAGTTCACCGTCGCGAACGAGCAGCTCGGCGCGGCCGGTATCGGTGATCTCATAGACGGTTTTGCGTCCGTCGGTCGACTTGGTGACGAGGCCCTCCTCCTCGAGTTTGGCCAGCCGCGGGTAGATCGTGCCGGCGCTCGGACTGTAGGTTCCGCCGAAACGGTCGCTCAGCGATTGGATCAGCTCGTAGCCGTGTCGGGGCCGCTCGGCGAGCAGGCTCAGCAGGTAGAGGCGCAGGCTGCCGTGGGCGAACATGGCGCTCATGCCGGGTCCTCGTGGGCGCGAGCGTCGGACGAAGCGGGCGCTGCGGCATCCGCTGCACCGGCCGATGCTGCACCGGCCGATGCGGCGCTGGCGCCTTCGCTGCGCACTACCGAGATGTCGCCCGACACCGAGTTGGCGCGCATGTCGAGCCAGCTGCCATCGAGGGTGCCGGTGGATCCCTCGTAGCCCTTGCCGAACGCGGTGCGCACGGTGTGATCGTCGAGCTGGAGCGTGCCGGAGATGGTATTGAGGTGGTAGCGCGCGGCGACGCCCGGCTCGACCCGCACGGTGAGGTTGCCGTTGACCAGGTTGGTCACGATCTGATCGGGCGTTCCGGTCAGGTCAAGAAAAACGTTGCTCGTCACGCCGTCGAGCGAAAACCTGCGGATTCGCCCGCTCGCCGTGATATCGCCCGATATGGTGTGCACGACCAGCGCCCCAACGTGGTTGCGCACCGAGATCTCCCCGTTCACCGCGTTGAGTTCGAGGTCACCTGCGACATCGTCGATGACCAGATCGCCCGACACGGTGCTGAGCTTGGCGTCGCTGCAGAGGCCCGACACGAGGGCATCGGCCGAGACGACCCCGAAGTGCAGCGCGACGTCGCGGGGAACCGAGATGCTCACTTCGGCGCGTGCGGTGCCGCGAAACGCGGCGAACACCTCGATGAAGTTGTCCCAGCGCAGGTGCGGGTGATCGATCGCGAGGCGGTCGCCGTCCATCGAGATCTTGAGGTCTTTGCCGGTGACGCCGTGCACTTCAATGCGAGCTCCTGGCTCGTCGTGGCCGATGATGTCGACCGTGCCGCCGATCAGGCCGACCTTGAGCTTGCGCACCAGTTCGATATCGATAATCCTGGTCTGACCGGGGGTGACCAGCCATTTTTCCAATGACACCGTGTTGTCCTTTCAGGGATGAAAACTCACGCTATATCGCGTGTTATCAAAGACACGCTATATCGCGTTCTTGAGAGGGGCAAGGGTCTCAGTACAGAAAGATGGCCAGCCAGTCGCGTGTGTGGGCGTGCACGAGTACGAGAAACACTACGAGGTCGAAGAGCAGGTGCACGCAGACCACGTAGGTCAGCGACCGCGTGCGGGCAAAGGTGTAGCCCTGCAGCAGTGCGAACGGCACGGTCAGTAGCGGCCCCCACGACTGGTACCCGAGCTCCCACAGAAACGACGAGAAGATCACGGCCTGCAAAATGTTGGCCTGCCAGTCGGCAAAATGCCGGCGCAGGAGGGCGAAGGCGATGCAGATGAAGAATAATTCGTCCCAGATTCCCACGAAGCCCACGCCGACGAAGAGGCGGGCGATTTCATCGGGTGCGGTGACCGCTGGCCAGTTCTGGTAAGCGCCGGAGCCGATGAAATAGCTCGGCAGGATGAGGTAGCCGAGCAGCACGACCATGGGCAGGTAGGCGCGCTCGAGCCGGGTCCAGCGTTGCCCCGTGCGAATCGGAAATCGGATTGCGTGATCCTTGAAGTAATAGCGCGACAGCAGGTAGGGCACCAGCACCGACAGGCTCAACACCGTTCCCATGAGCGCAATGTTCGGATAGCTGATGTTCGCCTCGACCGAGATGGAGCTGATGATCAGCAGACCCACGGATAGCAGCAGCAGATCGCGAAACAGCGCCCGATTGACCATGAATGCGCCCATGAGAGCTGCGGCCAGCAGGAGATAGCCGGGCAGTGGCATCCGCAGCGCAAACAGCAGCACAGCGGAGGCGCTCACCAACGCCGCCGGAATCAGTCCCCATCGGGAAGTGGAACCCATGCTGCACCTTATCCAAAGCGGCTCCCGTCGCGGGCAATTGACAGACATCCGCGACAGCGATTCACCCGCTTCCGAGGCAGGGCCTAGATTCGAGGGATGACCCGTCTACCCTCTGAGACCGACCCCGTCGCGATTTTGCAGCAGCTCGTGCGCATCGATTCGGTCAACCCCGGCCTCGTGCCCAATGCAGCGGGTGAGGCCCCGATCGCCGCGTGGTGCCGTGATTGGCTGCTCGAGCAGGGTTTCGACGTCACAGTGCTCGAGCAGACTGCCGGGCGGCCCTCGGTGGTCGGCCTGAAGCGCGGCACCGGCATCGGCCGCTCGCTTATGCTCAACGGTCACCTCGATACGGTCGGCGTGGCGACCTACGCGGGCGATCCGTTCAGCGGCGATTTCCGTGACGGCCGGGTGTACGGGCGCGGGGCCATCGATACCAAGAGTGGGCTCGCGGCTATTCTCGTGGCGGCAGCGCGGGCATCCGCGCAGGGGCTGGCCGGGGATGTGATCGTCACGCTGGTCGCCGACGAAGAATTCGGGAGCATCGGCACCGAGGAGGTGCTGCGGAGCTTTCGGGCCGATGCCGCCCTCGTGATCGAGCCGAGCAGCCTCGAACTCACCATCGGCCACCGGGGATTCGCCTGGTTCGAACTCGAGCTGACCGGGCTCGCCGCGCACGGCTCGCAGCCCGAACTCGGCGTCGACGCCATCTGGCATGCCGGCCTCGTCTTACGCGCCCTCGACGGCCTGCGGCAACAGCTGAACGCGGCCCCGGCGCATGCCACGCTGGGCCACGGCGCCGTGCGGGTGTCGCAGATTGCCGGCGGCGACGACGCGGCCACGGTCGCGGCCCGCTGCGTACTCACCCTCGAACGACGGACGCTGCCCGGTCAGTCGCCCGAGAGCGTCGAGGCCGAACTGCGCGCCCTGTTCACCGAGCTGGAGCGCACCGAGCCCCAGTTTCAGTTCACACTGACCCGGCTGGTCGCGCGGGCGGCCTTTGCGGCCGAGCCGCACTGGCCGATCGTGCGTGCGCTGTCCGGCCATGCCGAACGAGTGCTCGGCCGCCCGGCGGCCACCCGCGGCGAACCGTTCTGGACCGACGCCGGTCTGATTCTCGAAGCCGGCATCCCCTGCGTCGTGTTCGGCGCCGATGGTGATGGCCTGCACGCCGATACCGAGTGGGCAGACGCCCAGTCGGTGCGGGCCCTTGCCGACATCCTCGAGGCCACCATCACCGAGTTCTGCGGCCCTACAGCCGGCTGATCCGTTCCCAGCCCCGCCCCGGGTGCCACGACTCGATCACCAGATGGGTGTTGTCGGGGTCGATGTAGGTGAGCACGACCTCGTGCAGCCGCAGGTCGAAGCTCGACGTGCCCGGCGGATCGGCTGACGTCGGCTCGGTGACGACCAGCGTCCCGGCCAGTTTTGCGTCACCGGCCCAGTCCGACGGCTGTCCGGCCGGCGGTTCCAAGGTCGGCGAGTGGATGGCGACACGTGGGTCTCGCAGCACATCATGCAGCTTGAGGGAATCGGGCATCATCCCCAGGGTGATGCGCTCGGGCTCGAAAACGAGCTCGGTGCCGCTGATCCGCGGGGAGCCGTCCCGCCGCAGGGAGGCCATCGTCTTGTTGGTGCCGGCGTCGAATCGTGCCCGCACCCGTGCCGCGAATTGCGGCGCATCCTGTTCCACTTCTCGCCACGTTGCCATGTCGTAAACGGTACTCCGGTGCGCCGATGCTCAGGCGTGACCCTGAGGGGGCGCAGTGTGTGCGCGAAGCGATGTTGTTCCACGCCGACCGCAACCGTGAGCCCACGCTTGAGCGGACCCTCAGACGGTCGCGGCGGGGGCGGGATCGGCCGCCCGGACCGCGCGTCCGGGGCGTTTGATCGCGAAGAACGGGATGGTGCGTTGGCAGAGCGGCCCGATCAGCACGGCGAACAGCACTGTGCCGATTCCCACGTTGCCGCCGAGGGCCCAGCCGATGCCGAGCACGGTGACTTCGATGCCCGTGCGCACGATCCAGATCTTCCAGCCGGTGCGCTTGTGCAGGCCGGTCATCAGGCCGTCGCGGGGACCGGGCCCGAAGTGCGACCCGATGTAGAGGCCGGTGGCGACCGCAATCAGCAGCAGCCCTGCGGCGAAGAGCAGAATGCGTGCCCACAGGTCGAGATCAGCGGGAATGAGCCACAGGCCAACATCGGCTGACGGGCCCACGAGCAACGCGTTCAGCACCGTGCCAGCACCGGGCTTCTGCCGGATGGGGATCCACAGCAGCAGCACGACCCCGCTCAGCAGAATCGTGATCAGCCCGAAGCCCAGGTGCGTGTGGTTGTCGATGCCCTGGGTCAGCACGTCCCAGGGGGCTACGCCAATGCCGCCGCGAACAATCAGGGCAATGCCGATGCCGTAGAGGAAGAGGCCAATAAGCAGTTGCGTGATTCGACGGGTCATAGTTGCCCATCCAATTGCATAACTGGCCTGTTATCAAGTAGCCAATCTGACTAGGGTGGCCTCATGAGCGACAACCATGTCAGTGCGCGAGCGCTGGACACACTGTTGGGACAGTGGCGCGGCGGAGCGAGCGCCTATCTTGCCTTGAGCGATCGCATCCGCTTGCTGACCCTCGACGGACGGATCCCCACCGACAGCCGCCTGCCGGCCGAGCGCGATTTGAGCCTGCGCCTCGGCGTGAGCCGCACCACCGTCACAGCGGCCTATCGCCAGCTGCGCGACGCGGGCTACCTGCGCAGCGTGCGCGGGTCGGGCAGCGTCGTTCGGTTGCCGGGGGCGACGGTGGCGGCCTCCGCGGGCACGGCCGACGACATCCTGGATTTCAGCAAGGCTACGATGCCGGCACTGCCCGGGCTGGCGGATGCCGCGGCGCACGCCGTCGCCGAGCTGCCGCGGCACCTCGGCGACGCCGGTTTCGACCCGGTGGGTATTCCCGAACTGCGGGCGGCCATCGCCGACCGCTATACCGTTCGCGGGCTGCCGACCGCGCCCGAGCAGATCATGGTGACGCTCGGCGCCCAGCACGCCATCGCCCTGCTGGCCCGCGTGCTCATCGGACGCGGGGACCGCGTCCTGATCGAGACACCCACCTACCCGCACGCAGCCGAGGCGCTGCGCGCGGCCGGTGGCCGCCTGGTAGCCGTGAACGTGTCGGCGGGTGGGCCGGACGAAGACCCGGCTGCCCGCGGCTGGGACGAGACCACCCTGCTGCAGACGCTGCAGCGCAGCAGCCCCGTGGTCGGCTACCTCATGCCCGATTTTCACAATCCCACCGGTCAGAGCATGCCGGCCGAGCAGCGTGCGCGGGTGGCCGCCGCCGCCGCGGACTCGTGCACGACACTCGTCATCGACGAGACCATCGCCGAGCTCGCCATCGACCGGGAAGGCGAGTTTCCGCCCTTCGCGGCCTGCACCGACGCCCGGTCCGCTCCGCGTGTCGTCAGTGTCGGTTCGGTGGGCAAGACCGTGTGGGGCGGCATCCGCATCGGCTGGATCCGAACCGAACCGGCGCTCATTCACAAACTCGTGGCCGCCCGCTGTGCCAACGACCTTGGCACGCCCATTCTCGAACAACTCATCGTGACGCGGCTGCTCGCCGAGATGCCCAGCGTCCTGGACGGGCGCCGGGAGCTATTGCGCGTTGGACGCGACCATTTGGAGCGCCGACTCGCCGACACTTTCCCGGATTGGCAGGTGCCGCATGTCGACGGTGGAATCACCACCTGGGTCAACCTCGGCGCTCCGGTGAGCTCGCAGCTCGCGCTCGCCGCGCGCAGCTACGGCCTGCTCGTGCCGGCCGGTCCACGCTTCGGCATCGACGGCGCTTTCGAGCGGTTCCTGCGACTGCCGTTTTCGCACTCCGTCGACGACACCAACCGAGCCGTCGACGCTCTGGACGCCGCCTGGGGGTCGCTGCTGCGGCATCCGTTTGTCGATACCGGCTACCTGGCCGAAGTGGTCTGACCCACCCGACCGCTGGCCGGGCGGTCTGCGTGCACTGGCATAATGAACTGGTGCATTTTCTCGCGGTAGTGAGCATGAAGAATCGGGCGCTGATCGCCCTCATCACCATTGTGGCGGCCGTGTTCGGCAGCCTCGCCCTGACCGGACTCAAGCAGGAGCTGATTCCGTCACTGCAGCTGCCGCAGCTGCTCGTGTCGACGAGCTACCCGGGTGCTTCGCCACAGGTCGTCAACGACAACGTGTCGACCCCGATCGAAACCGCCATTCAGGGCCTCGCCGGCCTCGAATCGACATCGACGACCAGCACCACCGACTCCTCGCTCGTGAGCGCCACCTTCACCTACGGCACCGACCTGGTCAAGGCTGAATCCCGCATCGACCAGGCCATCAACCGCATCCGGAACGTGCTGCCGGCTGACGTCGACCCGCAGGTGATCAGCGGCAGCATCGACGACTTTCCGGTGATCTCGCTCGCGGTCGCTTCGAGCGACACTGTGACGCTCGCCGATCAGCTCAAACGCAGCGTGCTCGGCGACATTCGCGACGTGGCGGGCGTGCGTGATGCCGCCCTGGCCGGAGATATCGGCCGTAGGGTCACGATCACACCCAATGTCGACGAGCTCGCCGCGCGCGGCCTCAGCGCTTCGAACATCACGTCGGCGCTACAGCAGAATGGGTCGCTGATACCGGCCGGCGCGATCACCGAGAACGACACAACTTTGTCGGTGCAGGCCGGCGGGAAGCTCGGCTCGGTCGACGACATCGCCGCGTTGCCGCTCGTAGCGAGCTCGACCGCGTTCTCCGGCGGCGCAGCGGATGCCCCGGCCACAACGATCGGCGATGTCGCCACGGTAGCCCTCGTGGAGAACCCGGTCACGAGCATTTCCCGGGTGAACGGCGAGCCCGCCCTCACTATCGCCGTCACCAAGGTGCCGGCCGCGAACACGGTTGACGTGTCCAGGGGGGTGCGCGCGATCCTGCCGCAACTCGAGGCGGCCGTCGCTCCCGCTACGTTCACGGTCGTATTCGACCAGGCGCCGTTCATTCAGCAGTCGATCGACGCGCTCACCCAGGAAGGCCTGCTGGGCCTCGGCTTCGCGGTGCTCGTGATTTTGTTGTTCCTGCTTTCGGTGCGGGCCACGCTCGTCACGGCGATCTCGATTCCCACCTCGGTGCTCATCACCTTCATCGGCTTGCAAAGCGTGGGATATTCACTCAACATCCTCACCCTAGGAGCCCTCACAATAGCCATCGGCCGGGTCGTCGACGACTCGATCGTGGTCATCGAGAACATCAAACGGCATCTCGTTACGGGATCGGACCGCGCCGCGACGATCGTCTTCGCCGTTCGTGAAGTGGCCGGGGCCATCACGGCGTCGACCGTCACGACGGTCACCGTATTTCTACCGATCTCCTTCGTCGGCGGCTCGACCGGCGAGCTGTTTCGGCCGTTTGCGCTCACCGTGACGATCGCGCTCCTGGCCTCCCTGCTCGTCTCGCTCACCATCGTTCCCGTGCTCGCGTACTGGTTTTTGCGGGCGCCCAAGGTTGTGGCCGGCCTCGATGGCGTCTCCCCGCGTGAGTCGGCCGCAGAATCGGCGATCGTGCCCCGCGGGCCCGATGCCGCGGTGGTAGCCGGCGCGGGGGCGACCGGTGAGAACCCGGGGCGGCTGCAACAGAGCTACCTGCCGATCATTCGCTTCACCCTCAAGCATGCCGTTGCGACGCTGCTGCTCGCGGTACTCGTGCTCGGCGGAACGGCCGCGCTCGTGCCGTTCATGAAGGTGAACTTTCTGGGGTCGACCGGGCAAAACACGTTCCGGGTGACGCAAACGCTACCGGTCGGCAGCAGCCTGGCCACAAGGGATGCGGCTTCTACTGCGGTGGAGACGGCGCTGCGGAACCTCGAGGGCATCGACATCGTGCAGCTGTCGATTGGTGGCGGCAGCGCGGCGAGCGCGTTCCGTGGTGGGACACCCAGCTCGAGCGCTGTGACCTACTCGATCACGACCGCCGACGGTGCCAACGCCGATGCGGTACAAAACGAAGCGCGCACGACGCTCACCGACCTCACCGATGTAGGTGAGATTTCGGTGGCAGCGGCAAGCGGGTTCGGAGCCTCCTCCGACATCGCCGTCGACATCACGGCGGCAACGGATGCCGACCTCCAGTCTGCGACGACGTCCATTCTCAGCGCTGTACAGAATCTGAGCGCCATCAAGGAGAGCGCCAGCACCCTTGCCGTGTCGCTGCCGTACCTGGCTGTCACGGTGAACCGGTCGGCGGCGGCCGCGGCGGGTCTCAGCGAGCTTGCCCTCGGAACCCTCGTCGCGCAGGCCATGCAGCCCAGTTCGATCGGGTCGATCGTGATCGATGAGACCAAACTGACCGTGTATCTGTCGGCGGAGTCGCCACCGACGACATCCGCTGCTCTCGCGGCACTGCAGATTCCCACGCGTACCGGATCAGTGGCCCTCTCGACTCTCGCGACCGTTGAACAGGTGGATGGTCCGAGCACGCTCACCACGGCGAAGGGACTGCGCACGGCGACCGTCTCGGCCACGCCCGCCAGTGACGACCTGGGCGCGGCGAACGCGCAGCTGAGCCAGGTGCTCGTCGACACGGCGCTGCCGACCGGGGCCACCGCGACGCTCGGCGGCGTCAGTGCTGACCAGGCAGAGGCTTTTGCGCAGCTCGGAGTGGCGATGCTCGTGGCCATCCTTATCGTGTACATCGTGATGGTGGCGACGTTCCGCTCATTGCTGCAGCCACTACTACTGCTCGTGTCGGTGCCGTTCGCGGCGACCGGGGCAATCGCGCTGCAGGTGGCGACCGGCATTCCACTCGGGGTGCCGTCACTCATCGGTGTGCTCATGCTGATTGGAATCGTGGTCACCAACGCGATCGTGCTGGTCGACCTGGTCAACCAGTACCGGCGACGCGGTCTGTCGGTGCCCGACGCCCTCGTCGCCGGTGCGAGCCGCCGGTTGCGGCCCATTTTGATGACGGCGCTCGCCACGATTTTTGCTCTGCTGCCGATGGCGGTCGGCCTCACCGGCCACGGCGGTTTCATCTCGCAGCCGCTGGCTCTCGTTGTCATCGGCGGGCTGGTCTCGTCGACGGTTTTGACGCTGATCGTGCTTCCGGTGCTCTATCTGCTGGTCGAGGGCACCCGTGAGCGACGTGCCGCGCGTCGGGCTGCTGCGTAGTCAGTTGCCGAGGTCGACTCCGCGATTCAAGAAGAACGGTTGGGGGTTGACGCGCACGCCGTCGACTCGAACCTCGATGTGTGTGTGACAGCCGGTGGACAGACCGGTACTGCCGACGCTGGCAATTTGTTGACCGGCGGCGACGTGATCGCCGACAGCGACCAGGGTGTCGCCGGCGGCGAGGTGGGCATAGCCCGTCTCAACTCCCGCACCGTGATCGATGAGGATCCAGTTGCCGTAGCTGCCGAGGGCGCTGGCCGCCCGCACGATTCCGGCGGTGGCAGCGAGGACGGGGGATTTGCAGCTCGCCCCAATGTCGGTGCCGAAGTGGAAGGCGCCGACGCCGGGGATCGGACGGACCGGGCGCGGCCCGTAGGCATCCGATATTGCACCGTGTGCCGGGTTGGCCCAGCCCTGATCACTGAGCTGGCCGACGTCGGCGAGAGTGATCGGGCGCACGCCGAGTGCGGCGAGGGTTGCGGCGGCGGTCGCAGCCTGCGAGGCTGCGGTGACCAGCGCCAGTCCTGCGGCCTCGAAGTCGCTTGTGGCCGCGTCGAGTGTCGCCTGGCTGGCGTCGACGGATGCCGTGCTCGCGGCCGTGCGCGTCTCGGCGTCTTGCTGATTCAGCTTGACCGCTCGCGCCGTGTCGGCCTGGGCGCGAGCCTGGATCGTCTGGATGTTTTCGGTGACGTGGTTCAGCTGGTCGAGCGTGCTGAGCTGGTCGAGCATGTTGCTGAGTGAATGCCCGCCGAGAAAGACGTCGGCGACGACGGCGCCGCTTTGTTGCTGGGCTAGCTTGCGCGCGAGTGCGGCGAAGCTGCGGGTGGACGCGGCGGCGGTCTTGGAAGCTTCAACGGCCAGCCGGTGCACGAGGGAGACACGACCCTGCGCCGTTACCTGGCTCGCCCGCCTTGATTCCAAGTCGACGTGCGCGGTGTTGAGCACGGCTTGCGCGGATTGCGAGCGGGTGAGAGCATTCGCCAGCGCTGCGCTTCGTTCCACGGACAGTTTTTGAGCGGTTGCACGGTTAGCGGCAACGCGCGCGGCGGCGGCCAGCTGCGCCTTGAGGGCCTGTGCGGCTGCTGCGCGGGCATTACCCGACTTCTGGGCCGACGCCTGAGCCGCTGCTTGGGCGGCTGCCTCTGCCGCGGCCCGCGCGACGCCATCGGTGGGCGTGGACATGACCGGGTTCGGGCCTGTGGATAGCCCGGGAGTCTCGCTCGTCGGTGGGATGGGGCCGTCGGTCGGTTCTGGGGCGGGTTTCACTGTCGGTGTCGGTGTGACTGTAGGTTCCGACGTGGGTGTGGGTGTGAGCAGNGGGTGTGGGTGTGAGCAGGATCGGGGGTTCGGGTGTGGGTGTGAGCAGGATCGGGGGTTCGGGTGTGGGTGTGAGCAGGATCGGGGGTTCGGGTGTGGGTGTGAGCAGGATCGGGGGTTCGGGTTCGGGTGTGGGTGTGAGCTGAGCCGGGGGCGTGGGCTGAGCGGGGGATTCCGGTGTGGAGCCGCCGCTCGGTGGCAACGCGGGTTGCGGCGTTGGCGTTGGTTCGGGGGAGGGGTCCGGTACCGCTTCTGGGGTCGTGCTGGTGATCGGCGTCGGCGTGGAGGGGGAGCGGGTGGGCGCGTCGTCGGCGCTCGCCGTGATCGGTGCGCCGAACAGAACGAGTGCCGTGATGACGACCGCCGCCAGCCAGCCATCGCGGCCTTTCGGTGCTCGATGCTCGCCACTTCGATGCTGCGGTTTCGCTCGCCCGATCCGCAGGATGCGACGGCGGTTTTCGGGGAGCACCATTGCGAGACCTTTTCCATTCGGGTAATGGATGCACGTGGCTCGGGCGGGCCAGCGTGGCGCAAGTATGGCACGGCACCGGTGTGCCCACAACAGGGTGAATTCGTTGTTCAAGGTCACTACAAGGTCGGTCGAGCGTCACACCAAATCGATGGCCGCAGCACCGCGCACCGCGCCCGACGCGACGAGAGCGACGACCCCCTCGATTTCAGGGGAGAGAAAGCGGTCGTGCCCGGGGCCGGCGGCTACGGTGCGCACCAGATCGCGAACCGCTGCGGTCGCCACGGCGGGGGTGAGTGGCGCGCGCAGATCGAGCGATCGTGCGGCGGTCATGATTTCGATTGCGAGCACCCGGCCGAGCCCGTCAAGCGAGCGGCGCAGCTTGCGGGCGGCGTGCCAGCCCATCGACACGTGGTCCTCCTGCATCGCAGAGGAGGGGATCGAATCAACGGATGCCGGCGCGGCGAGACGCTTGAGCTCCGACACGATGCCGGCCGCCGTGTACTGCGCGATCATGAGCCCGGAGTCCACGCCCACTTCGTGCGCGAGAAACGGTGGCAGGCCCTTGCTTCGGCTGGCATCGAGGTGGCGGTCGGTGCGTCGCTCACTCATGCTCGCGACATCCGCCGACGCTATGGCGAGAAAGTCGAGCACGTAGCCGAGTGGGGCGCCGTGGAAGTTGCCGTTCGAGCAGACGCGTCCGTCAACGGTGACGACCGGGTTGTCGATGGCGCTGGCCAGTTCGCGACCGGCCACGAGGGCGGCGTGGGCGGCAGTGTCCCGAGCGGCGCCGTGTACCTGCGGGGCGCAACGCAACGAGTAGGCGTCCTGCACCGACGTGTCTTCCGGGCCGGCGTGGCTCGCGAGCAGGGCGGAGCCGTGCAACAGCCGGCGTAGGTTCGCGGCGCTGTCGGCCTGGCCGAGCTGGGGCCGCAGCTGCTGCAGATCGGCCGCGAAGGCGGCATCCGTTCCGAGTAGGGCTTCAACGCTCATCGCCGCAGCGATGTCGGCGGTGGTGAGCAGGCGGGCCAGGTCATCGAGGGCGAGCACGAGCATGCCGAGCATGCCGTCGGTGCCGTTGATCAGGGCGAGGCCCTCCTTTTCGGCGAGTACGACGGGCGTGATGCCGGCAGCGGAGAGGGCGTCGCCTCCGCCGAGCAGGGTGCCGGTCGCATCGCGCGCGCGGCCCTCGCCCATCACGACGAGGGCGCAGTGCGCGAGCGGGGCGAGGTCGCCGGAGCAGCCAAGCGATCCGTATTCGTGCACGACCGGGGTGATCTGCGCGTTCAGCACGGCGGCGTAGGTCTCGGCGGTGGCCGGCCGCACGCCGGTGCGTCCGGTCATCAGGGTGCTCAGCCGTAACAGCATGAGGGCGCGTATGACCTCGCGTTCCACCTCGGGACCACTGCCGGCGGCGTGTGAGCGCACCAGGCTCGATTGCAGGTGGGCGCGCCGGTCGGGGCTGATGAACGTTGTCGCGAGGGCGCCGAACCCGGTAGAGATACCGTAGTGCGGCTCGGTATCGGCCGCGAGGGCCTCGATGATCGCGCGGGTCGCGGCGACCTCCGTCAGGCTCACCGGGTCGAGAGTGACCCGCGCGTTGTGCCGAGCGACGGCGATCACATCGGTAAACGAAAGCGCGGCGGTTCCAACGACGACGCTCGCTGTGACAGCGGATGCCCCGCTCCCGTTGTGTGCGGAGGTGGGGGTGCTCGGGGAGGTCGTGATGGTCATGCTTCGATTGCACACCCTCGCGGTGCGCGGCGACAGGGTGAGACAAAGGCCGGTGTCTGGTATACCGGACATAAGCATCCGCTCTGAAAGGAACAGCGATGGCGTCGAAGGTTCCGGCAGCATGGAGCACCCTGCGGGTTCTCACGCATCTCGCCGCCCAGCGCGGTCCGATTCCGGCGGCCGCCCTGGCGAGCGCCCTCGACCTGCCGCGGTCAACCGTCTACCAGTTGCTCGACGTGCTCATGGCCCAGGGGTTCGTCGTGCACCTGCCCGAGGAACACCGCTACGGGCTCGGCGTCGCCGCCTTCGAGCTGAGCTCCGGGTTCAGTCACCAGGAACCGCTTTCCAGGCTCGGCCGCCCTCTGATTGCCCAGCTCGTCGACCGGTTGGGGGAGAGTGCTCATCTCGTGGTGTTGCACGGGCGTGACGTCATCTACCTCGTGGAGGAACGCGCCGCGCATCGCCCCTCCCTCGTCTCCGACGTCGGGGTGCGGTTGCCCGCGCACCTCACGGCCAGCGGACGCGCCCTGCTTGCGGCGCTGCCCGCAGCCCAATTGCGCGCGCTTTATCCGACCCCGGCGGCCCTCGAACAACGCGACGGCCGGGGTCCGCGCACAAAGCTCGAGCTGCGGGCGGTACTCGATCGCGTCAGAACGGATACCTACGCCACCGAAGACGGTGAGATCACGCCCGGTATCGCCTCGGTCGCGCTCGCCGTGCGCGACCATGCCGGCTGGCCGGCCGCCGCGATCGCCGTGACGTTCGCGCACGACCGGTTCGACGAGGCCCACTGGCCAGAGATTGCCCAGGTTGTGGCGGCGACCGCCGCAGAACTGTCCCGCCGGATCGGCGGTCGGCTGCGCTGAGGCGCGGCCGGGCCCCGCCGCGCCTCGCGGCACTCTTTCGCGAAGGGGGCGCTCGTTCCTCGGGGTGCCCACTACTCGAGTGAGTGCCGCGAGCGGTTACAGGCTTTTAGCGAAGCAGACGCTGAGTTCTTCGCCGACATAGGGGCCGAACAACTCGATCTGCTCGTAGCCGCGTCCACGGTACAGCGCCATCGCCGCGTGTTGCAGCGTGCCGGTTTCCAACGCGAGAGAGCGGATGCCGCGGCCAGCGGCATCCGCTTCGATGCGGTCGAGCAGGCGGCCGGCTACACCGCGGCCCCGAGCCTCTGTGTGTACGAATAGTCGTTTCAATTCAGCGCGGGTATCCGGGCCGAGCGGAACGAGAGCGGCCATGCCGCAGGTCACCCCGTCTTGGTCGCGAGCCACGTACACGTCGACGCCGGGACGTTCGAGTTCGTCGGTGCTGAGCAGAAACGTGTTCTCCACTGGGTACAAGGAGTGCGCAAAGACGGTGCCGGCGGCGAGAAGCGCTTCAACGTCGGCCTGGCGTGGCGGCTCAATACTGATCGAAATCGTCATGAGACCAGAATAGAGCGAGACAACCTGCACCCTTTTGCGTGACTTTTCAGCACGCATCGGGTAGCGTGTACAAGTCGGCTCTTGACACCGTGCTGTGCGCGGATGGGTTTGTAAGTCAAGTTGGGCCGGTTTCCCAGTAATCCGCTGGTGAAAAATCACTGTATGTGAACGGCCCCGGCCATAGACTGCCCGGGTTCTCAGTTACGTCGCATGTGCGATGTTGTTCTGCCATGTACTGAACACAACCCAGAAATGTTTTTATGCCTCAAGGCAATTCGCACAACCCCGCCGCCGGTCGCGGCGGCAAGAACTTCGATCCCAAGTACGCCTCCAAGGGCGGATCGGGCCACGGCGGTTCCAACAACGCCGGCAGCAAGAGCCCCGGACACCGCGGATACCGCGCGGACGAGGGTGCCCCCAAGAAGCAGCGTTGGAACGCCGACGAGCGCGCCGCGCGCTCGAACGAGCGTCCGTCCAACGAACGCCCGGCCTATGGCTCGCGTTCCGTTCGCCCCGAAAACGGTGGCCGCACCAACAGCGAGCGCAACGAGCGTCCGGCCTACAACAACGACCGTCCGGCCCGCACCGAGCGCCCCTCCTACGGCGACCGCAGCAGTGCTCCCCGCACCGAGCGTCCGTCCTACGGCGACCGTGCGCCGCGCACCGACCGTCCCTCCTACGGCGACCGCAGCAGTGCTCCCCGCACCGAGCGTCCGTCCTATGGTGATCGTGCGCCGCGCACCGATCGTCCGGCCTACAACAATGACCGTCCGGCCCGCAC